>JAAFHK010000429.1:1076-3656 GCA_013297565.1 Cytophagales bacterium | reverse complement strand
AGCTAATCTGTATGTTCCTTGCGCTTTTTTCAACTTTTTAGAAAAAGATAATACAAAGACTATCAAGGCTTTAGAAACGAAAATCAAACCTTTTTCGCAAATTATTCTTTTGCTTTCTTCCCAAAATCCGATTAGTGAAGAAATGCACAAAATTTTGGAAAAATGGCTTTCCAAAAAAAAGGTGATTTTGGTAAGTTTTGGGGAAAAGGAAAATTTGGAAAAAATGCCTTTTTTTTCCAAAATAAAACATTTGATTTTTTCGCCCGAAACCTCGCCACTTGCCCAAGACCTTGCGGCGCAGTTGGTTTTTGGGGGAATCAGTGCCAAAGGCGTTTTGCAGGAAAACGTATATAATTTTGAAAAAAATTACGGCTTAAAAACCGCAAAACCGATCCGTTTAAAATATACTGTTCCCGAAGAATTGGGTTTTAGTCCCCAAAAAATCCAAGAAATCGACTCCTTAGCCGAGCAGGTGATTCGCATGAAAGCCACGCCAAGTGCGCAAATGATGGCGATCAGAGATGGCAAAGTTTTTTATTGGAAAAGTTTTGGGCATACGACTTATGACAGTACACAAAAAGCCTCATTATCAGATATTTACGATATGGCTTCGGTTACTAAAGTCTGCGCCGCTTTGCCTGCACTGATGAAATTAGTTGATCAGGAAAAACTAAATTTGGATAAAAATTTGGGTGAATACCTGACCGATTTTGCAGAAACCAATAAAAAAGACATGAATTTCAGGGGTTTGCTCACGCACCAAGCCCGCCTCAAGGCATGGATTCCTTTTTGGCAAAGAACCTTAGATAAAAATAAAAATTTGGACAAGAAATGGTTTAATTCCCAAAAAACATGCCGTTTTTCCGTACAGGTTGCCGAAAATTTGTTTTTGCACAAACGCTATGCTCGCCAAATTTATCAAGAAATTAAAGACTCGCCTTTGCAGGAAAAAAAGGAATATTTGTACAGCGATTTGTCGTTTTATTTGTATCCGCTTTTGGTCAAAAAACTTACAGGAAAGGATTTTGAAAAATATCTCTGGAAAAATTTTTACGAACCTTTGGGAGCTACTACACTCGGTTTCAATCCTTTACTCCGTTTTCAGCGTACGAAAATCGTCCCGACTGAACAGGATAGTTTGTTTCGAAAACAACTGATTTGGGGTTATGCCCATGACGAAGGGGCGGCAATGCTTGGCGGAGTTTCGGGACACGCAGGGCTTTTTGCTAATATGAACGACCTCGCCAAACTCCTGCAAATGTACCTTCAAAAAGGCGAATATGGTGGAAAACGGTTTTTAAAACCCGAAACGGTGCAGGAATTTACCAAATGCCAATTTTGCGAAACAGGTAACCGCCGCGCTTTAGGTTTTGACCGTCCGCAAAGCCCGATGCCCGAAGACGTAGGGGCTAACAGTGCCAAACAAGCCTCTGCCGAAAGTTACGGACATACAGGTTTTACGGGAAATTATATTTGGGTTGATCCTGCCAAAAATTTGATTTTTTTGTTCTTTTCGAATCGGGTTTATCCCACACGCAACAACCGAATCCTGATGGATAATAATTTTCGTCCTATTTTACATAATTTGTTTTACAATACGGATTTATGAAATTACACCGAAATTTAGCAAAAGCAACCGTTTATGCCCTTTGGGAAACCTTTGCCGAAAACAGATATGTGGATAAGGTTCTCGAAAGAATCCTAAAATCCGATCCGCGCTGGGGGGCAAGGGACAGGGGTTTCATAGCCGAAAGTACCTACGAAATTGTGCGTTGGTGGCGACTTTTTTCCGAATTGGACGCAAACGATTTGCCGCTAACAAGCGAGGCAAAATATTGGCGAATTTTGGGTGTGTGGTTGGTTTGGAAAAAAATAGAAATTCCAAATTGGGAGGAATTTAATGAAATTAATCCACGAAAAATACAAGCCGATTGGCAAAAAATACAATCGATTCGCAAAATTACGCAATCGATTCCCGATTGGCTCGACGAATTGGGGAGCGCGGAATTGGGCGAACATTGGGACAAAGAATTGGAAGTTTCGAACCAAGAAGCCTATGTTGTTTTGCGAACCAATACGCTAAAAACGACCATTTCCGAATTGCAAAAACGGCTTGCTTCGCAAAAAATAGAAACGGAACGTTTGGCTTGGGCTTCGGAGGCTTTGGTTTTACCCAAAAGGCAAAATGTATTCAGTACGGAGAGTTTTCATGCAGGGCTTTTCGAGGTGCAAGACGCAGGATCGCAACAAATTGCTCCGTTTTTGGAGGTCGAAGCGGGAATGCGAGTCATCGATGCCTGTGCGGGCGGTGGTGGAAAAACTTTGCATTTGGCGAGTTTGATGGGAAATAAAGGAAAAATTATTGCGATGGATACCGAAGCCCACAAATTGCAGGAATTGCAAAAAAGGGCAAAACGGAACGGCATACAAATCATAGAAACTCGACACATTGAATCGAGCAAGACCATAAAGCGTTTGGCGGACAGTGCGGACAGGCTTTTGCTTGATGTGCCTTGTTCGGGTTTGGGCGTTTTGCGGCGCAACCCCGATGCCAAATGGAAATTGTCTAAGGATTTTATC
>JAAFHK010000429.1:0-1066 GCA_013297565.1 Cytophagales bacterium | reverse complement strand
TTTATCGAAAAAGTGCAAACCACACAGCAAGATATTTTGCAACGCTATACGCAAATGCTCCGAAAAGGCGGCAAATTGGTCTATGCCACCTGTAGTTTGTTGCCTTCGGAAAACGAAAAACAAGTCGAACGCTTTTTGGAAAGCCAAAAGGGTAAATTTAGGTTGCTTCGCCAACAAAGCATTACACCCGCTTCGCATGGTTTCGATGGTTTTTTTATGGCTTTGTTAGAAAAAATAAATTAAAAAAGATGTTGTACATGAAAAAATATTTTCTTGTCATATTATTTTTTTGTGCCTCTTACGGACTTGCCAAATCACAAGATTATTTGGGCATTCGTGATTCTGTTTGTTTAAAAAATTACTCTTTGTCTAATGTTGATGCACGCTGGAAGGATTATTCTTTGACCCAAATAGACCCGACAGGTAAATATTTATATGTCTGTACCCGCTTTTATTTGTTCAAATTAGCAGTGGATACTCCAGTAATTGTACATTACAAAAAATTGGAATATCCTTATAAGGGAAGGGTTAGCTTTGAAATGGCAATGTCACCTAAAAGTGAAGTGATGATTATCATAGCAGATCGATCTACTAATCAAAAAATAGATGATGAAACTAACCATAAATTGTTTATATTCGATCAAAATCTCAGTCTTTTACATAAACAGAATGTCGTAGGTGATATCTTCCCCTATGCTCAAATGTTTAATTTCTTCACTTATTTCCAAGGGAAAATTAAAATATACAGAAGTTTTCAAGATTATCGTTGTGATGTTGTAAATAATGTCTTTTTTTATCATAATAATCGTGCTTTTGTATTGGATTGGCTAACAGGAAAAGAGTATGAGTTAGTTTCAACAAAACGTGGGGAAAAAACAGTTTCAATTATCAAACAAGAACAAAATATAGTTTTTGCCAATGAACAGGAATACCCAATATCACGTATAGCAATTCATAACGATTATCTTTATATTTACACGGATCATAAAAAAGACACGAACTATTATGGCTTAAAAATAGGAAGTAACCAAGTAGATACATTTTCTAATTCATCATTTCGTTCACC
>JAAFHK010000428.1 GCA_013297565.1 Cytophagales bacterium | reverse complement strand
TCGATTTTTCAAAAATTTCACTAAGTTTGCTTTCGAGGATTTCGATCTTCATACCAAGTCTGTTTGTGTTTGTGGAAAAACAAAGATAAGACTTGGTATTTTTTTCAACGAAAATGTCATGTAGAATCCTTTTTGATATACAAAACATTTGATCTTTTATTTCGTACCATTATGCAAACCGTTCGCTATCAGGCACTTAAACAACTTTTTTTTCTAAAAATTGCGACTGTTCCCTTGTTCGAAACTTTTGCCGAATTGCCCAAACCTTTGCAAGAGGCTTGGACAAAAAAAATGAGTTTTTTGGCAGAAAACGAAACACCTGCTCAACTTTTTGAGCAAAAAGGGGGAATGTATGCCGAATTTGGAAAGATAGTGGCATTGGGCATGGGCTTTTTTCATCAAACCGCCGAAAATGTCTGGGAATTGCGTTTGCGCTCTTGGACTGCCCCAAGCGAAAGGGAGCTATTGGAAAAAATAGTAGAAATTTTGGAAAAATTGGACAAGTCAAGGGTTTTGGTCGGACATAATGCGAAAGAATTTGATTTTCCTTATTTGTGTCGGCGTTTGCTGATCAACGGTTTGCCAATCCCACAACTGCTCGACCATGCAGGCAAAAAACCTTGGCAGTTGCCTTACGAAGACACTATGGAACTTTGGCGTTTTGGCGAACACAAGCATTATGTTTCTTTGCAGACGCTTTCAGCTGTTTTTGGGATTGATTTTCCTGTTTTGCACTTTGACGGAAGCCAAATTAGTGATTTTTTTTACCAAAAAAAGAATACTGAAACTATTGCCGAATATTGCCGAAATTTTGTAGCCCTCACAGCCCAAACTTATGTAGCTATCAAACAAAACAGCCGAATTTCCATCGAACAAATGGCGGGTTTGTAGAGAAAAATCATTTTCCCAATCCAAGTCCGTATCAAGGTTTTAGGTAGTTTTTTTAATTTTCTGATCGTATTCATAAAAAACAGCAATACAATAGATTGATTTCCAAAGGTTTAGGCAAAACTAATAAAACTATATTAATCTTGTTTCATTACTTGAATTACTTATTACCCAAATATTTTATGCTCAAAACCAGTGTAGATGATTTTTATATGCGACAAGCCTATAATTTGGCAGAACGAGCTTTCGAGGAAGACGAAATACCTGTTGGGGCTGTTGTGGTTTTGGGTTCGCAAATTATTGGGAAAGGTTACAACCAAACCGTTCGGCTCAATGACCCGACCGCACACGCCGAAATGCTGGCAATTACAGCGGCTTGCGAACATTTGGCTTCGCGCTATTTGCAGGAATGCACGCTTTATGTAACACTTGAACCTTGCGTAATGTGTGCTGGAGCATCTTACTGGGCAATGCTTGGGCGGGTGGTTTTTGGGGCAAGCGATCAAAAAAATGGTTTTGAAAGATTTGGAAAAAACCTTTTTCACCCCAAAACCCAATTCACGACAGGCTGTTTGGCAAATGAATGTGCCGATTTGATGACTCATTTTTTTGCAAAAAAAAGAATGTAAGCAAAAGCAAAATTGAATAGTTTAGCTGGCTAAGCGCACAAAATCGTCCCAGCGGTTTTGTGCCAAAATGATCCGATCTGCCAAATCCCGAAATGCTCCTTCGCCACCTTTTCGAGGTGTAACCCAATCCACTATGGTTTTGATATATTCGGTGGCATCGGCGGGGCAGGCGGAAAATCCGCAGACTTTCAACACGGCATAATCGTTCAGATCATCACCAATATAGGCAATTTCTTCGTCCGCCAAACCAAACTGCGTTTTGATAGTTTGATAAACGCCTAATTTATTGCTTACTCCGTGAAAATGAAAATCCAAACCCAGTTCCTCCGCCCTGTGTGCAACAATGGGCGAACTCCGCCCTGTGATAATGCCCACTTTGAAGCCCATTTCACGCAAAGGGCGAATAATCATGCCGTCTTTGACGTTAAACTGTTTGGTTTCGATGCCCGCACTGTCATAAATAATTTTTCCGTCCGTCCAGACTCCGTCAATATCTGAAATAAGGACTTTGATCTTGAGTAATTTTTCGTTTGTCATTTGCTTAGGTTAAAAATTTGGGTTCAGCCCAATCGAATCCCAATAATCGTAATATCATCCATCTGCGATTCTCCGCCTTCGTGCATCCATTGTTCTATTTTGTTGTCCAATAAAATGCGTTGGTAAGACATTTTTTCAAGGCAAATTTCTTGGAAAGACTGCTTGATCTGTGAAGTCATAAATTTGCGCCGCTGTTGGCTACCAAATTGGTCTTTATAACCGTCAGTGCAGAGGTAAATAATGCTTGGAGAATCGATCTGTATAGAATGTTCCTCGAAAGACGGATCGGTCTGAATATTGCCACCGACAGACTTTCTTGTAGCTCTTAAGTTTTGAACTTGGTTTGGATCGTTTTGGCTAATAAAAAACAAATCATTCTTAGCTCCACCAAAAAGCAATGTTCGTTCTTGGCGATCTGTTTTTATAATTACAGCGTCCATGCCGTCCCTATTTTTGTTCTGTTTCTGCTTGAGTGCTTTTTGTATGCCTTTGTCGAGAGCCTTAAGAATCAGTTTGGGGCTAAGTATGTGCTGTTCTATGATGATGCTATTAAGCAAGGAATTGCTTACCATGCTCATAAACGCCCCAGGCACACCATGCCCTGTACAGTCTGCCACAACTACAATCGTTTGACTATCAGTGATTTGGTGTAACCAATAAAAATCACCCGAAACAATATCCCTTGGCTTGTACAGAATAAAAAAATTTTCCTCGCCAAAAATTTTTCCAAAACTTTGACTCATAGGCAAAATTGCTTTTTGGATAAGGCGGGCATATCGAATACTGTTCGTAATATTGGTATTCTGTTTTTCGATTTCATGCTTTTGTTTATTAACCAACTCTATCGTATTATTCAAGTTGTTATTAATGAGATTAATTTCCTCATTGGTCTGATTAACTTCTGCATTTTTGTCTTCCAATAATTTGTTGGTATAGGTTTTGAGTTTGGAATTTCGATGAATAACCCCTATCAATACCATCAACAAAGCGGCAAAAAGTATCATCAAATTTCGGATAAAAACCTGCTTGTCAAGGTCTTTGTTTTGGATTTCGAGCTTGGCTTCGCTTTCCCTCAAGTCAAAACCGCGCTGTAATTTGGCAATTTTTTCCACCGATTCTATCCGAAAAATACTATCCTGCACCTGCCAAAATTCTTTTAAATATTGTTCCGCTTCTGTATTTCGTTTGGTTTTCAAAAGGCAAAGAAAGGCGTAATAATACGATTCGCGCAACTCTACAAGGTTCTTGTGCTTTTTGGCATTGATCATGGCTTTTTTGTAATACTCCAGCGCAAGTTCCCAGTTTTGCTGTTCATAAGCCAAAAGTCCCAGAAAATTAGAAGTTCGACACCAAAAAAGATGATCAATAGGGGCTTGAATTTTATTAGCTTTTTCCAAGAAAAATTTGGCACTATCTTTTTGCTTGATAAAATACATAGCGATCCCCATTTCACTATAGACTCTCGAATTGATCGCTTCGTAATCATCGCCTGTTTTAAAATCCATATTCGGATTGGCGAGTCGGAGATGGAGGGCTTTTCGGAAATTAATGATAGCTTTTTCGTAGTTTTTTTGTCGCAGATAGGATTTTCCTGTATCAAAAAATACATTGGCTA
>JAAFHK010000426.1:2962-3738 GCA_013297565.1 Cytophagales bacterium | reverse complement strand
CATAAAGCGTTTTTGCCAATTCATAGCGTGTTTGCATTTCAGCAATGTTGCGTTTGATGGTTTCCGCATCAATTTCGGCAATAATTTGCCCTTTGCCTACGTCCTGCCCTTCTTCGAAATTGCGTTTGATCACGATCCCCGAAAATTCAGGGTTGATCATAACGTTCTGCTCCGACTCCACATTGCCTTGAGCTTCTATAAAATGTTCAAAATTTTGAGGTTTTAATTCGAAAGAACTTACCAATTTAAGGCGTTTGCCTTCGGTTTGCGAAGCACCTACCTCTTTTTCCAAAGCCGAAATTTTGGCTTGCAACTCACTTAATTCGATTTTGAATTGGGCTAATTGCTTGCGTTTGCCTTCAGGACTTTCATCAGGCGAGCCACAAGCTACGAACAATGAAAAAAATACTATCACAAAGGCGATTCTCGGTAGGCTAAAGCCCACACCGTATTTACTTTTATCTGAATTCATGATTTGGATTATTTTGAAAAATAAATTTGACAAAATTAATAATTTTATTTTTGGTATTTTGTTTATAAAAACATTCTTAAAAGAAAAATAAAATACAAAAGGCAAACATTGCTGCCTGCCTTTTGTATGAAAATTTATTTTTGGTAGTGTATATACTGAAACTAAATTGGTTTTGTCGTAAAAACGAAGTTCTTGTTCGCCACAGAAACGAACATTCTTGTTCGCCACAGAAACGAACATTCTTGTTCGCCACAGAAACGAACAAGAATGTTCGTTTTACGACGAGAACCAATTTAGTTTAGAT
>JAAFHK010000426.1:0-2952 GCA_013297565.1 Cytophagales bacterium | reverse complement strand
TGTATATACTGAAACTAAATTGGTTTTGTCGTAAAAACGAAGTTCTTGTTCGTTTTTGTGGCGAACAAGAATGTTCGCCCTACAGAACCACATTTGATTGAGTATAACAAGTAAGGCTATGTAAGCACTAAGACAAAAAAAATTGTAGCATAGGCTTTAGCCTGTGTTGGAATCTAACTTGTTGAAAATCAAATACTTCACAGGCTAAAGCCTATGTTACAAAATATATAAATACTTTTATTCAGGCGCTTATTGGTATTATCCCTGAAAACCTGCCTAATCCGTGTTATCAGTGTTCTCATTTTCAATACGTTGGAACACGGATTTTAAAACCAAACAGCATTACATATACTCAATCAAATGTGGTTCTGTAGGGCAAACATTCTTGTTCGCCACAGAAACGAACATTCTTGTTCGCCACAGAAACGAACATTCTTGTTCGCCACAGAAACGAACAAGAATGTTCGTTTTACGACGAGAACCAATTTAGTTTGAGTATATTTAGCAAACCTCATTAGTTTTTTGGGTTTAAAAATGGATATTGAGCAAATTTAATAAATTAATCACTAAGATGACGAAATGTAACACAGGCTACGAGCCTATGTTACAAAAAAAAATTACAAACCCAAACCAAAGAAATAACTGCGGCTGTCATTCGGATATTTTCCTTCGAGCAGTACGCCTTCGCCCTCATTTTCAGCCTCTTGCAACACTTTTTCGAGTTCGGCAACGGTACGGATCCGTTTTCTGTTCGCTTTTGTGATCACAAAACCCTCTCGAATGTCCGTTTCTAAGCGCAATTTGCCCGAATATAATTTATTGATTTTTACACCCGCATTAATTTTCGCTTCCTTGCGTTCCGTTTCGCTAAGTGCCTCAAGGTCAGCCCCTAATTTTTGCAAAACTTGGCTGTTTGCCGCACTTGCCAGATCGGTCGTACCCAAAGAGTTTTTCAACACCACTTCGGCTGTTTTTTCCTTGCCATTTCGTAAATATTGGATTTTTATTTTTTCGTTCGGGCGGTAGCTTGCAATTATTTCCTGCAATTCAGGCACAGATTTTACGGCTTTTCCATTCACTTGCGTAATAACATCACCCGCTTCGATCCCTGCCACTTTTGCCGCCCCTTCGTCCTGAACGCCTTGCACATACACGCCGCCCGTTCCCAGATTAATTCCTTTTTCTTCTGCCAATTTGCTATCAAGCGTAGTGATCGAAATGCCCAAAAACGCCCTTTGCACTTTGCCGTATTTCATCAAATCCTCGACTACTTTATTGACAATCTTCGTAGGCACAGCAAAACCGTAACCTGCATAACTGCCTGTATTTGAGGCGATTGCCGTATTTACGCCAATTAGTTGTCCTTGCAAATTGACCAATGCCCCGCCGCTATTTCCTGGGTTAATAGCCGCATCGGTTTGGATAAAACTCTCGACAGGAGCGCGGTCTTTGTTGCGTAAAATATTGATACTCCGCCCTTTAGCACTTACGATCCCTGCCGTTACCGTAGATTCCAAATTGAAAGGATTGCCTACAGCCAAAACCCATTGACCTACTTTTACCTCGTCCGAATTTGCCATTTCCAAAAAAGGCAAATCTTTGTCATCGATTTTGATCAAAGCCAAATCCGTACTTGGATCAGTCCCAATCACTTGGGCTTTCAACGTGCGTTTGTCGGACAGCGAAACCTCAACTTCTTCGGCATCTTCGATCACGTGATTGTTTGTTACAATGTAGCCATTGGCATTGATAATCACGCCCGAACCGCTACCTTGCTGTTTTTGTTGCGGATCACCACCTCCTCGTCGTTCAAAAAACTGATCGAAACCGTCCCCAAAAAAGTCTTTGAACGGATCGAGCATTTGTTGGGTAGGGCGTTTGTTCGAAAAAGTAGCCTTGATATGCACGACCGCAGGCGTAACTTTTTCGGCGGCAGGCACAAAATTAAGTTCGCCTTCTGGAAGGTAATAACGGGCATTTTGGACAGGAACGTCCGAAACTGACACATTGGCAGAAGTGCGAGGGTGGATTAGTTCGTAAGTGCCAATCGTAAGCAAACTGCCCACAGAAGCGGCTAAAACGGTTTTTAAGACTGTGTTCATGATTGTTTTTTGAATTTAATTAATCTGACTTTTTATACTGAAACTAAAATGGTTTTGTCGTAAAACGAAGTTCTTGTTCGTTTTTGTGGCGAACAAGAATGTTCGCCCTACAGAACCAATTTGATTGAGTATAGATTTTGAACCATGCAAACCCCCAACATTTTGAAAACCTTGAAGGTTTTAAAAAATCGTCATATTTCGATCCGTTTTTTGTCAAAAAAAAATAAGGTTCGTTGAAAAATGTTAAAGTACAGAATCAACAAACCAGCAAAATTTTGAAATATTGCTGGTTTGTTATTTTTTACTAAAAATGCGAATATGGGTTAGATTAAAAACAAGGGTTTTTACATTTGAACTCCAGATTCGAATTAAAAGACTAAAAATGAAGCATAAACTCCAGAATAAGGGCATCTTGGTCATATACCCGATCATTGGCAATTTTGTAACCAATTACGGTGTTTAATTTTTCACTAAATTTATATTGGAAGGCAGGACTTAGTGCGGCTAATTCGTGTTCGCCCGAAAACCAATCCATCATAAAAGTAAGGCGTTCTGTAATGGGCTGTTCGATAGCGGCAACAATGCTCAAAGCTCTATTTTGTCTGTAAAAGGCTTGTCCGTTATCATTCACTTCTCTGTTATACCCAAAGACTTGAGCCGATCCGTAGCTAAGTCCGCCTGTAAATCGAGTGCGTAATTTGGGCAGGCGCGTACTCATGTGTGCGTATGCCCAGCCGCCAAGATCGGGCTTCAAGAGAGAGATAAAAATCATATTACCAACCGTAAGTTTGATCTCCCAATCTTCATGTTTTTTCTTCCCAAATTGCCACTGGCTTTTATGACCAATCCC
>JAAFHK010000427.1 GCA_013297565.1 Cytophagales bacterium | reverse complement strand
CCGATCTAAACGTAGCCCTACTTGGTTCAGTATTTTGCTTTTTTTCATCTATTTTTGGGCTTGCGCCGCTTTTCCTGCGGTTTCTTTCCAATTCACGACCGTAGCAGGCATTGTGGGCGTGGCAGGCATGGCGGTTTTGCTTTTTGGCAATCCTGAAAATTCAGAAAGTGCTTTTGATATAAAAAACTTGCTCAAACCGCATATCTTGGCAGGTTTGGGATTGCTTTTTCTGTCCTCAAATATCCGTTTTAGTGCCTTCGGTTTGGCGGTTTTGATGTATGCTCCCTTGCTTTTATTTTATTTCGTTGAAAACAAAAAACTTTTTTTCCAAAAAACAATCCTTTTTGTTTTGGGCGTAGGCATTGCTGCACCTGCTTTTTTGATCAATTATTTGGCATATCAAAGAGAAGATTGGAAAGAAGCTACTGAATTTAGTGCTGTTATTGGTCGCTTTGTCGATGATGCCGTAATCCAAAAAGCACCTCCAGAAGCCCAAAAAAAGGCTCTTGAAAAAGCAGGTTGGTCAATGGTCGATTTTCAGATGACCATTTTTTGGTTTTTTCTTGACGATAAAACTTATAGCTTAGAAAAATGCAAAGCGGCTTTGGCAGAATTGGATATTTTTGACCGCAGAGTGCGGGACAAAGAGTATGAAACTTGGCAAACCAATATTACAGCAGAACTCCCGCAAGTTAAAAGTTTGATGCTTTTTTGTTTGTTTGTCGGGGCTTTAGCTTGCGTTTTTTTGCCAAAAAAAGACATTTTGAAAGTAGTGGTTTCAGCTTTGGCGATTCCTGTGATCATGTTTGTGATTTTCTATTTTCTTCGTCCGCCGCCCGTTCGTGTTTTTCACCAACTTTTTATCCATTTGGCAGTTTTGCCTTTAGTGATGATCCAAATGATTGATTATCAAAACTTTATGAAAGATTCAGGCTTACGAAAAGTTTTGGTAGTGATCGCACTTTTGGCAAGTTTGTATGGGATATCGGGCAGTTTGGGTGCTATGAAAGACGTTTCGCAAAATGCCAAAGAGGGTAACAAACAGTTGAAAGCCATCGTCAATGGGATCAACCCAAACCCTAATAATTTGTACGTAGTTTGGGCAAATAGTTTTCCTTACGAACTCATTTCGCCTTACGAAAAGACGGATTTTTTGAAAAATTTGCAACTTTTTAGCTTAGGTTCGATCCAGAGAACGCCTATTGCGAAGCAAGTTTTGACCAAATTTGGTATTACAGACTTGTATCAAGCCCTTGCCGAAAAACCAAATGTGTATCTATTGGTTCGCAACGATTATCTGCAAATGTGGCTCGGTTTGCTTGGTCAATATATGCAAGAACACTACAAACGCCCCATTAATGCCCAAAAAGCAGGAGATGTGGGTACATTTTCGATCATTAAAATTTCTTGGCAACAGTAGAAATTAGAAACATTAACAAATTTATTTTCCGTTTTGCATTTTAAATGGCGAATGAATTTGTTAATAAAGTTTATGAATAATTTGTGTAACAACCTTTAGGGTGTTTATAATAGCTTGAAAATCAATATATTAGCACACCCTAAAGGGTATGCTACAGATTTATTCATAAACTTTACTATCTTTCTGCTTGAATTTAAATAAATTTGGGCTATTCCAAAGCAAAATTACACTCAAATTTATATCATTTGCCGTTTTTGCGGTAATTTGGAATTAAATTCATCGAACAAAATGGATATAGCCGAAATCGAAAGAGTTGAAAATTTGCTACTGCATTGGAAAAAATTTAGGGAAAATGGCGGGGAAAGTTTGGTAGAGTTTGCGGATTGGCTTAAAAAACGACAAATATCTGAAAAAACGCCTATTCATTCCGTTCCTGTTCAGGTCGAGCAGTTTATGATTCAAAATCCAGTGTATGCCCAAATTGGTTATTTTTGGGGAAGGCTAAACCGATATGCCAATTTTTGGACTAAAAAAGCCTTTACTGATCTGCCCATCAAAACCGTAGAAGAATTTGGCATTTTGATGTTCGTCAAACTATCCGAAAATCCCCGCAAATCCGAAGTTTCCGAAAATTCTCTGCTCGAAACAAGCACCTGTTTGGAAATTATCAAGCGTTTGGTACGTCAGGGTTTTCTGTTCGAAGAAAAAGATCAAAAAGACAAACGTTCGCTAAGGATCGGTCTGACCGAAAAAGGTTTGGGCGTTGTGTTCCTATCTTTGCAAAAAATGCAAGAAATCTCCCATTTATTGAGTGCCGAACTTCCTGAACAACAGCAAAATGAACTTTTGGCAATGTTTCAAACCTTAGATCAATTTCATTTCGATCTTTTGCAAAAAGCAAAAGAAAAAAACTGGGAACAGATCAAATTAAAATGAAAAAAAATAACCAAATTTGCCATAAAAATAGGATTTTATGAAAAATTGGCTCATTTTGGCAGTTTCGAGTTTGGCTTTTGTGGCTTGCAAAGTCGAGCAACCTGTAGCAAACCTGAATTATAGTGAAAACTTGACAAAATACCGTTTGCGCTATGCAGATACGGTTTTGCAACTGACCGAAGCAAAACAAACAAGCGACAAAACGATTCCTGTGGCGGATTTGGCAAATAGCAAAGATGTTTCGCAAACGGCAGAAATATGGGCTTTATTGGACAAAATAGCCGAGACGAACAAAAAAGTGAAAGCTACGGTGGGCTACAGAGTTCAGATTTATTCGGCAAGCGACCGAATCGAGGCGTACAGCACTATCGAAAAAGCCCGAAAAATACTGCCTGACGAAAAAATAGAGTTGGAATACCAAGCCCCAAGCTACAAGGTAAAAATAGGGCATTATTTGACACGAGTAGAAGCCTACCGAACCTTCAAACTTATACAGGAAAGTTTCTCCGAAGCGGTTATTTTAAATGACAAGGTTACAATCGATTTGGAAAAATATTACAAAGACTAAGGTAGTTTTTTTTGAAAAAGTAATATTTTCTTTATAAAAAATGTTATTTTTGGAATTGAAACCCAAAAGAACATGAAAACACCGTTTGCCTCCTTAGCCCTTTTTCTTGCTTTTTTGCTTGTGGGTTGCTTCGCCCAGGGTGATTACGTAGTGGATTACGATTACAGTTATACAGGCAAATTCAAATCCTATAAAACGTTTGGTTTTATGAGTAACGGCGAAAATGAAACGGATAGTGCCGAAATGAACGCCGTTATTGCAGAAGCTGTTAAGTACCGCCTCGAAGTACAAGGCTATAAATACACGGATAAAAAGCCTAATTTACTGGTTTCCTACAAAATTTTCTACAAAGATTTGCGCTACAGAGGCTATAACCAACCCGATATTGAAAACTGGGTAAAAAGGGACGATGAAGCAGAAGAATATAATCCGATCAAATATAATTTGCGGGAAGGAACTTTGCTTATCACCATGTTCGACCGCCAACAGCGACACACCGTTTGGCAGGGCTACGCTTCGGGGCTTTTTGGGACTGCCAGCGAAAATAACAAACGCTACGTTCGGCGTGCCGTCCGATCCATTTTTGACCGCTACCGTTTCCTTGCCGAAGGTTTCGAAGCCAAAGTTGAAACGGAAAAAGAATAGAGTTTGTGAATAATTTGTAAAACGCCCTTTAGGGTGTTTCTAAAACATTGAAAATCAGCTTATTGGCACAGAAAAAGTCTATGCTACAGACTTGTTCATAAACTTTAATAAAAATAATCAATATTTGTA
>JAAFHK010000425.1 GCA_013297565.1 Cytophagales bacterium | reverse complement strand
ACCCTCCTACCGAGAAGGTACGCCGCGAACACTTTTGGAAGGGGCGAGTATGAAAAAACCGTTGATTGCTACAAATGTAGCAGGTTGTAAGGAAGTGGTCGAAGATGGTGTCAATGGTTTTCTTTGCGAAGTTCGAAATGCTAAAGATTTGGCAGAAAAAATGAAACTGATTCGAAACCTGAGTGAAGCAAAAAGAATAGAGATGGGAAAGGCGAGTCGAGAACTTGTTATTAAAAAATTTGATGAACATTTAGTAATTGAGAAATATAGAGAGGTAATTAAATTTTTGTCGGCATGAAAAATATCTACTTTTTACCCTTCTCTCTTTATTTTTAGAAAAATCTAAGCTACCTTTGTAGCCAATTCTAACCCAATTTCTTTTATGAAAAAATTATTCATTATAGCAATATTTGCTTTTTTGGCGGCGTGTGGTGAAAAGAAAACAGAAGAAACTACACAAACGACAGAAACTCCTAAAGTTGAAGTTTGTACGTATGAACTTTTGGCTGATTCGAGCCGAGTAGCTTGGACTGCTTACAAATTTACGGAAAGAGTGGGAGTTAATGGTAAATTTGACAGCTTTCAGGTGCAAAGCCAAACACCTAAAGCCGAAAATGCAAAAGATTTGTTGAGTGGCTTGTCTTTGAAAGTTTTGGTAAGTAGTATTAATAGTGCGAACCCCGAAAGAGATGCCAAAATTAAGAAAAGTTTTTTTGGGACAATGGCGGCAAGTGATACCCTTTCAGGTGTGATCAGGGAGGTAGGCACAGACAGTTTGACTATTTCGTTCAAAATGAACGGTGTAGAAAAAGACATTAAGGCTTCGTACCAAATTAGCGAAACCGAAGTGATGCTTTTATCGGACATCAATATTAATAATTGGAATGCGGGTAAATCTTTGGCGGAGTTGAACAAAGTTTGCAAGGAGTTACATAAAGGTACTGATGGAAAAAGTGTTTTACAGCCTGATGTGAAACTGACAATTAGCGCTCCTTTGAAAAAAGTGTGCCAATAGTTTTTTCAGTGCTTCTACCCTTTTGAGTTTTATTACAAGATTTGGTAAATAGCTAATGCTACCTTTTTAGCATGATCTCAAGTTTGACTCTGGGTCAGACTTGAGATTAAAAAATAACCTAAATCATAGCTTCAAGCCCAAGATTTGGCAGGGTGATCGTTATGGTTGTGCCTTTATTTAGTTCGCTTTGTAGATCAATAGTTCCGTTAAGGCGTTCGATGCTTTGTTTGACAATGTACAAACCCAAACCCGAACCATCAGCACTTTCGGTAGCTCTAAAGAACATTTTAAAAACATTTGCTACCAAATCTTCTGCAATCCCGATTCCATTATCTTTTAGGGTAATTATGACTATATCTGAGGCGCGAAAATCTACAGTAATGTATAGGTAACTTATATCTGCTCTTGTATTTTGGTATTTGACGGCATTCGAAATCACATTACCCAAAGCAATTTGAATCCGCATCGAATCGCTATAAAAATCCTTTTTTTCTATAATACTTACTTTGTGATCGAGTCGGTTGAAGTTTTTGGCGTATTTCAAATGTTCGAATATTTCTTGGATAATAGGTTCAAAATCAACCTTTTCTATAATTGATTCGGCACGTCCCGTGCGCGAATATTCGATCAAAGATTTAATAAAAACGTCCAATTTGAGGGTACTTGAGCCTATCAGGTCGATGTATTCTTGAAGATTACTTGGGTCATTTCCTTCCATTTTGGACAGATTCACCAAACCTAAAATCGAGGTTAATGGAGCGCGCAAATCATGCGAAACTTTATAAACGAACTGATCGAGTTCGAAATTACGGGTTTCGAGTTCCGCCAAAGTTTCCTGCAAACTATCTCTG
Source organism: Cytophagales bacterium (assembly GCA_013297565.1). Taxonomy (GTDB): domain Bacteria; phylum Bacteroidota; class Bacteroidia; order Cytophagales; family Thermoflexibacteraceae; genus JAAFHK01. Next base: position 1,880 of record JAAFHK010000425.1, on the reverse strand, counting down.
GATCGAATCAATTCTTCATTTTGTTTCATGGTTCGTTCGAGCAATTCGCCAATCTTTATTTCTTGTTCTTTGACAACTGTAATGTCATTCCCAACAGCATAAAAATTGTTCCGAGCATAAATGGCGTGCCAAGAAACCCACTTCACGCTGTAATTTTTGCAAAGAGAACGATTGATAAGGGTTTTAGAATTACCTTCTTGGCGAACTAAATTTTTGAAAAAAGCATTGGTTTCTTCGTAGTCTTGAGGGTGAATGAAGCTAATGAGAGGGGTTTGTTCGATTTCTGTCCAAGAGTAGCCAAGCTTTTTTGAAAAGCCTTCATTAGCAAACAAAATCTTGCCTGTTCGATCCATAATTACGACAATATCAAGCAAAGACATATCAAAAAAGCGGCGAAAGCGAGAAAGAAAGGCATTTTGTTGGATAAGAACCGAAGCACAAAGAGAAACTTGATCGTTAAGAGAAAGAATGAGTTTGCCTGCAAGCAAAGTAGATTCGCCTAATTTATTAATAAATAGTAGTTTAAAATCTTCAGATTTTTTGGGTTGTAGAACAGCAAGTAGGTCTTTTAATTTTTCTTTATTGGTCGTTTCTACAAAATCCTCAAGCGATCTGTCTTGTAGCTCGGACACATGGTATTGCAAGATGTTACAAAAGACGGTATTCACATCTAAGATGCGCCCTTCTCGATTCATCAAACAGTGTATTTCGTTCGATATTTCGACTACATCTTTCCACATCATTTAATCAATCGTTTTTAATAATCAAGTTTATAGGCAATCATATTGAAAGGAATGTGGCAGTCTTCACTAAAATCCTCTGCTTCTGCCAGTAAGTCCAAATCATCATCGGGATAATACCAATTTATGGTAACTTGTCCGCCTTCAGTTTGGAATTTTCTTAGCCCAAGCATAATATCCAAAATAGATTTTGAAGAACTGGTGTTAAAATAGGTGAGTTTTATATTGAATATCAAGGGTCTGCGCACTTCTTGGACGTATTCCTCAATCCAATCTAAGATTGGATCGTAAAAATCTGCCGTATTTTCCAAATACGACTCGCCTACCATTTCACAAATTCCTGTATCGGCATTTAGCTTTACGCTTGGTGTAAGAAACACGCCCGAACTACCTTCCAAATAATAATTTCTCATGTGATTGTCCAAATGATAAGGCAAGTTAAATACTTTTTTTCAAAAAACGTACTATAAAAGGATTTTTTTTGGCAAAAAATTCCTTTTTGTTTTTTTTCATATCTTTGCCTTATACAAAATCTGGTAGGCATGAGTAAGCTCGCGAACCCGCACAAATGGGAAGATATTTTGCAATTTGTGGCTATTTTTCTCTTTATTGTATTGATCAATATTCACGCAAATCGCTACTTTTTTAGATTGGATTTGACCGAAGAACGCCGATACACGATTTCGGACGCTACCAAAAAAATCCTTGAGAACCTTGACGAAACGGTTTATATCGAGGTTTATCTTGATGGTGATCTCAATTCGGGTTTTCGGCGTTTGCAAAAAAGTACAAGGGAAATTATTGATGAGTTTCGGGTCTATGCAGGCGAACGTTTGCAATATAAATTCGTCAATCCTGATGCGGGCAGTACGCAAAAAGAACGCAATAATTTCTATAGTCAGTTGGTCAAAAAAGGCATACAGCCCACACAACTCTTTGAAAATCAGGACGGTAAAAAAGTGCAAAAAATTATTTTTCCTGCCGCTTTGGTTTCCTTCCAGCAAAAGGAAATGCCTGTACTGTTACTAAAAGGAAATAAAACTGCCACACCTGAAGAACAACTCAATCAATCCGTTGAGGGTTTGGAATTTGAACTGGCGCAAGCTATTAAGAAACTTTCGGAACGAAATAAAAAAAGTA
>JAAFHK010000423.1 GCA_013297565.1 Cytophagales bacterium | reverse complement strand
AGGGAAATGGTTTTATACGGTTTTTGTCGAAAACGGTTTGATCAAAGATTTGGAAGAAACGCCGATCAAAACTGCCCTTTTCGAGATTGCCAAAACCGAAAAAGCATGGTTTAGATTTACCTGCAACCAAAACGTGATGCTTGCCGACATTGCCGAAACGGACAAAGCCGAAATAGAAGCTATCTTGAAAAAATACAATCTTTCGGAACACACCGACAAAGCAAGTCCGATCCGCCGAAATGCTGTAGCCTGCGTAGCATTCAATACTTGCCCTTTGGCTTTGGCTGAAGCCCAACGATATTTGCCGACTTTGATCGGGAAGATTGAGCCTTTATTGGAAAAATACAATTTGAAACAAGAAGGTATCCATATCCGTATGACAGGTTGCCCGAACGGTTGCGGAAGACCTTATTTGGCAGAAATTGGGCTGGTAGGAACGGCATACGGACATTACAATTTGCATTTGGGCGGTGATCCTGTGGGCTTGCGCCTAAACAAAACGTTTAAGCAAAACCTTGACGAAAGCCAAATTTTGGATACTTTGGGGCGTTTGTTTGCTATTTTTGTAGAGGAACGGCACGCAAATGAAACTTTTGGTGATTTTGTGCATAAAAAATTTGCCGAATTGCGGTTTAGGGTGTAGGAAAGAGAATCAAAAAATCCATTTTACCAAAAATGGATTTTCTTTTTTATCTTTGTTCCAAATAAAAAAACAAGCTCATTTAGTCATGTCCAAAGCCCGAATAGAACAATATTATAGAGAAGTCGAAAATGCGATCCAAGTGGGTGGTTCTCAAAAAGAATCCTCTCTTAGGCGTTATTTTGCCAATTTAGTAGAGAGTTATTTAAAACCGCCCTTGAGTTTGGTAGATGAAAAAATGTACCGAAATGATCAAGGCGAATCCAAATATCCTGATGGTTCTTTGCTTAGCGGCATAAGTACTTCGGGGCATTGGGAAAGCAAAGATGTGGAAGACGATTTGGAAAAAGAAATCGAAAAAAAGTTTGCGGTTGGTTATCCGCAATACAATATTTTGTTCCAAACAACCGAAAAAGCTATTTTGTACCAAGCCCCCAATCGAAGGCTGCAAGGCGAACGCACAATGGAAGCAAAGGTCAAAAATTGGCGTGAATTGGAAGATATTATTTTATGTTTCATAAGCTACGAAACCGAAGAAGTCCGCCAATTTAGGGAGGCACTCACCAAATTCACGCAATCCGTTCCCGAAATTTCGAGGCTTTTGAAAATTATTATTAGCATTTCAGCGGGAAGTTCGAACATCGAAGACTATGATACCGATACGCAAATGCGGATTCGAGAGGCACACCTAAACCCTGAATTGATAGAAAAAAGGCAAAATTTTTGGGAAACGTGCCGCCGCAGTCTTAATTCCCAAACTACTTTACAGGATATTGACGAAATGATCATTCAACATATCCTAACCGAAAACATTTTTAACACCATTTTTGGTGAAAACCAATTTCATCAGGAAAACAATATATCGAAAGAAGTAAGCCAAATTATTCATAGTTTTTTTTATGAAGATTTGCGCCGCAACACGACCGACCGACTGAAGGATTATTATTCGGCAATCGCAAAAGAAGCCGAACAAATGCAGATTCATAGCCAAAAACAACGTTTTTTGAAATTGGTTTATGAGGAATTTTACAAGGCATACAATCCTGAAGGGGCAGACCGACTCGGAATAGTCTATACGCCAAGCGAAATAGTTCAATTTATGCTTAAAAGCACCGATTTTTTATTGGACAAACATTTTGACAAAACGCTTAACGATTTGGGCGTGAAAATACTCGATCCTTGCACAGGCACAGGCACTTTCGTTTGCGATTTGATCGATTATTTGAATTTGCAAAATCTCGAAAAGAAATACGAACAAGATATTTTTGCCAATGAACTAAGTATTTTGCCTTATTATATTGCCAATTTGAACATCGAATATACCTACAAACAAAAAGTAGGGCGATCTAAAGGTTTCAAAAATTTGGCTTTTGTGGATACACTTGACAATATCGAGGGAATGAAGTCGGGACATTTGGGCGAAAAAGCGCAAACGCTGTACGGAAAACAAGCAAGTATTAGTTATAGCGGTTTTAGCAAGGAAAATGCCCGCCGAATAGATTTGCAAAATACGCAAGGAATTACGGTCATTATTGGCAATCCGCCCTATAATGCTAATCAAATGAATGCAAATGACAATAACCAAAACCGCCCTTATCCTGCCATAGACGAACGCATCAAAAACACCTACATAGCCGAAAGTACCGCCCAAAAAACCAAATTGTACGATATGTATGCCCGTTTTTTGCGTTGGGCGAGTGATCGAATTGGCGAAAGTGGTATCGTGGCTTTTGTAACGAATCGTAGTTTTATTAATAGTCGTACTTTTGATGGCTTTAGGAAAGAATTGGTAAAAGATTTTCAAGAAATTTGGATTTTGGATACTAAAAGTGATGTTCGGGCAAATCCGAAAATTGCAGGTACTACGCACAATGTTTTTGGGATTCAAACAGGAGTCTGTATTAGTTTTTTGATCCGAAATGAAGAAAAACGCAAAGATCAGGAAAGAACTAAATTATACTATTTTAGCCTCGAAGACGAAATGCACAAAGTTAAAAAATTACAATTCTTGACTCAACATAACTTAAAAGAAATTCCTTTCGAACGAATCAGACCTGATTCGAAAGGAAATTGGATTAACCAAACGGATAATGATTTCGATTCTTTGATTCCTGTGTGTAACAAAGAAGGAAAATTGGGTAAGGAAGGCGAAAACACGATTTTTGGTTTGTATTCTTTGGGTGTAGTAACGAGTCGTGATGAGTGGGCTTATGATTTGGACAAGAAAAATTTGGAAGGAAAAGCGAAGTTTTTTATTGATTTTTTCAAGAAAGAAAAAGACCGTTGGAAAGAATCGGACAAAACGGAAAAAATTAATAATTTCGTAGATCGGACAATCAAATGGACTTCGGAATTGGAAGATCATTTGGTAAAATATGCCGAATTGGAAACCCAATTAACGTATTTACAAAGTTTGCCACCAAACGGCAAGCGTGAAAAAATACGCAAAATGAAAGAACAACTCGAACGTTATACGAATTTTACATTTAATAGTAAAAAAATCATTGGTTCGCTTTACAGACCTTTTTTCAAACAATATTGCTATTTTGATCGGATTTATACACATCGAATTTACCAAAATGAAAAAATTTTTGGGTTCAGAAATCGATTAGAAAATCAGGTAATTTATTTTTCGGGAGTAGCCTCTTTTAAATCTTTTCAATGTCTGGTAACACAACAATTAGCAAGCATCGATTTTTTGGAAAAAAGCCAATGCCTTCCTCTTTACCGCTACGAAAATGGCGAAAAGATTGAAAATATTACGGATTGGGCTTTGGATTTGTTCAGAGAAAAGTATAAAAACCCGCAAGGTCTTGAAGACCTTGCGGGTTTGGGGAAAAATTTGGAAAAAATCGACATTTTCCATTACGTTTATGCCGTTCTGCACGATCCCGCTTACCGCAAAAAGTATGAGCAAAATTTAAAACGTGAATTCCCCAGAATCCCGCTTTATGAAGATTTTTGGCAATGGGTAAATTGGGGAAAAGAATTGATGGAATTGCACCTTAGTTACGAGTCCTTACAAGGTTTTGAAAACCTTGTAAGGACTGACAAAATAGTGAAAGAAGGGCAAAAAGAGAAGCCAATTTTGAAAGCGAAAAGAGAAACAGGCGACATC
>JAAFHK010000424.1 GCA_013297565.1 Cytophagales bacterium | reverse complement strand
AAGGGCAGAGCTAAAAAAAATTTGGGCAGTTCTGCGTAGGGGCTGTTTTTATGCCAAAATGAAAGCCGCAATCATATTATAGAGAAAAAAACAAATGAAATTTCATTCATCGGACAGCCACAGTTAGGCTTTAACTTGTACCCAAGTGGTCTAAAGATTTCACTTCCTTTTGCTAATTAATTGTTTTTCAGTAAACAAGGCTTTAAAAATCTTCCTGTTTTTTGCACAGCGAAAATGGGGGCTTTGTGGGTAAATAGGGAGCTAAAAAAATCGGCAGTTCTCCGTAGGGGACTGTTTTTATGCTCAGAAAAAGCCACAATCATATTATAGAGAAAAATACAGATGAAATTTCATTTCCCCGACAGCTATAGTCAGGGGGGAAATTGCATTTAGCTTTTTACTAAAAAATAATACCTCTGCTAACTAATTGTTTTTCAGCAAATAAACTCTAAAAAATTCGCCTAAATTTTAGACAGGGTAAAATAGGGAGCTAAAAGAATTGGGCATTTCTTCGTAGGGGGCTGTTTTGCTTTTTCTCCCTCATATATCACTCGAACCTGATGGCAGTTGCCAAACTTCCACAGTGCATAGCGTCCTTTTTTTAGCATTTTTTTATTTTATTTGAAACACCTAAGCCCATAACTAACTGTTTTACAGAGAGAAAAGCCTAAAAAATCTTCCTAAAACTCAAAAAATTACCTAAAAAATGCCTAATTTTGCCCTCAAATCATGCGATTATGCACCCAAATTTCCCAAAAGATGCCCTATTAATGCCCTTTTCGAGCCTATATTTGAAGTATAGAGGCTATATTTATAAAAATAAGTTGGCAGAAGGCAAGCCGAAAGCCTATTTGCAAGCCCTACAAATAGAGCTGATAGCAAACGCCCTCAAAGAAAATATACATATTTTTTCGCTTGTCTTGGAAAGGAAAAACACCACTAATTTACTGGAGTATTGGGCGTGGAAAACAGAGTTACGAGAGGGATATATGAAGCAAATAAAAGTAAGTCCCGAAGTCATCAGGCAGTACGAGCAACATAAAGCCCTCAAAAAACACATTCATAGATACCTTTTTTTGCTCGAAAAGTACCCCTCAGTTCTTAGCGACCTTTTCGAGCCTTATGCCTAAATAGCGGTTAAAAACCTCATTTTTTTAGTTCCTTTTCCAATTCCAAACAACGGAAAAACCAATACAAAGCCGCTTGACTTTGCGTGCCTATTGGAGTTTTTCCATGTTTCCATTTTGAAACCTCACTTTCATTAACTCCCACATTTTTAGATAATTCTCTATTTGTCATATCATAGATTTTTATCTTTTCATTAAGCCACTCTTTTGATACTTCTTTCATTTCTTTATTTTTCTTTCAAAACTCTTAAAAATATGTGAATATCACAAATATATTACATTTACCTATGCAAAATAATTTTTAAATTATTGATAATCAATGTTTTAAATTTACAAATAATTATAGCAATGTAAGCAAATTAACGTTATTTGTTTGTGATATTCACATACTTTTCCTACCTTTGTATTGTCAGAAAGGAACAAATAAGCGAACAAAAAGACCTCATTTTGAGGAGTTTAGAATATTGCCCTTACTGAACATAAATAAATATTTAACCTTTTTAACATTTTAAAAAATGAAACAAATCTTTGATTTATTCACTCGTGCCGAAATTGAAATTATCGCCAACACAGGCAAACTGTCTGAAGAACAAAAAGCCCTATTCAAAAGGGAAGCAATCGCACAAAAAGAAGCGATAAACTATGCAAAAGAAGTTCTAAAATACTTGCCCTCAGACGAAGCAGAAGAATTTGAGGAAGAAGAAAGCGACGAAGATACTTTTTTCGCACCCGAAGAAGAAGAACAGGCAGAGCCAACCGCAAACTTTGAGGAAGTAGCAGAACAGACCGCACAGCCCGAAGAAGAACAGCCCGCTGAACTTTTGCAAGAAATTGAAAAAGTAGTAAGCCACCCACAGCAAGAGCCACAAAAGAAAACAGGCAAGACCGCTTTAGAAAGAATGGCGATGCTCGAAAAACTCGCAGAACTCAAAGAAAAACACGCAAAAACAATGCAACTACTCGCAAGAATTGCAGGAATGAAAAACGAACAGAAAGAGAACGAAGGAGTAACCGTAAACATTCAAAATCCAAAATTCCCTACTATCTCAATTTCAAAAGTTTTTGCCGTTGATTTATGCCTCAACTTTGTTTTTGAGGAAACAGACAAGCAACGCCGAGCAATAGAAAACGAAATTGAAAACCTCGATTTCTAAGCCACAAAAAAAACGGTCTTAGTTTGCGCCTAAGACCGTTTTAAAAACAAATGTTTAACCTTTTTAACCGTACAAAAATATGAAATTCAGATTTTATAAGCAAGATTTAAACCCATCAATTAATTGGGATATTACAGAAAACCCGATTTTTGACACCAACAACCAAGAAATAAGAAGTTTCAAAGCCATCAACCGCAACGACAACGGCACACTTTTGAACGTCTGCAAAAAAACGTACACGCCCTCGACAAATAGCTATTTTACAGACAAAGTACAAGAAATTGCGGAGTTTACAGGTTTCAAATTAAACGGCTACGAAGAACGCAAAAACGGAAAACAAGTCATCGCATATCTTGAAAACCCCGAAGTTATCCAAATAGCACAGGAAGAACACGCCAATTTTATAGTTTTGGGTAACTCGCATGATGGCAGTACCTCATTTTTTAGTGGGAGCGGTAACATCATGTTTCGTTGCTCCAATGGATTAACCATTGCCACCGCCCAAGCCATGAAAGTATTGCACCGCAAGAACGCAAAAAACCGCATTGACGAACTCGCAAACCACTACAAAAAATTCAAAGAGGAAACCCAAAAGACCAAAGAAATCATCGAATCATTCGAATATGTAAAAATGAGTGAAAAGCAAAAGCAAGATTTTACATACAACTTGCTAAACACCCCCAAAGAATTAGAATTTGCGGATTTTTCCCCACAACGCCAAAAGCAAATCAACCTTTTGAGTAAGTCAATCGAGGAAGAAACCGACTATTTCGGAAACAACTTACTCGGCGTTTTTCAGGGAGTAACCCACTACACAAGCAACGTGAGAGAAATTGCCGAGCCAAGTTTCATAAACGTACTCGGAAGTAATGCAGACATCAACCGCAAAGCCCTCAATTTATCTTTAGAACTTCTAAACAACTAAAAAACATGAAAACGCAAAAGAAAAAATTTGAAAAATCCGACAACCGCAAACAGTTCGAGGAATTAAGCCAACAGCTAAAAGTTAAAGTAACTTTAGGCTATTATGAAAGTGTAAATGAAGCCCTAAAAGCCCACTACAGGCAGAACGGACACAAAGAACTAAAAACCTTTTTTGAATGGCTAAAAGAAGGCTACAGCGTAAAAAAAGGAGAAAAAGCCTTGTATTTATGGTCAAAACCCATACAACGCAAAGCAAAGGAAGGAACAGAAACAGCAGAAGGAAATGAAAGAAATTTTCATGGGGTGATATGCCTATTTTCCAATTTGCAAGTAGAACAAACCGAAAACAACCAACAACAAACCCAAACCCAAAATTAACCAATGAAAAAAATTACCATTATCGGTAACATAGGTCAGGATGCCCAAGCCCGACAAACCGCCACAGGCAAAACATTCTACAGCTTTTCTGTAGCAGTATCTGAAAAATACACCAACCAAAAAGGAGAAGAAATCGAGGAAACAACTTGGTTCGACTGCCTAACCGCAAGCCAAA
>JAAFHK010000422.1 GCA_013297565.1 Cytophagales bacterium | reverse complement strand
CCTGAAAGTTTGCAAAACAGAGGCAAAATTTGGAACGAACGGATATTGGAAAGCATTGACAGTCAAACTGTTATGGTGGCTTTGGGCAATGTGCATTGGGCAGATGGCACAAAGTTCGATTTACAAAAAATAAGGGAACGCTGTACAGGATTTGGGGCAAAATTGGTCATTGATGGTACGCAAAGCGTAGGAGCATTGCCTTTTGATGTGCAGAAAATCAAACCCGATGCTTTGATTTGTGGGGGTTATAAATTTTTGATGTCGCCTTATTCGATAGGGCTGGCGTATTTTGGGGAGTATTTTGATGGCGGCAAACCTATCGAGCAGAATTGGATTACGCGCCGAAACAGCGAAAATTTTGCTAATTTGGTCAATTACAACCCGAATACCAAAATTATTCCCTTCGCTATGATGTGGGCGAACGAAGCAATTTTATTTTAGTCCCGATGTTCATCGAGGCGATTCGCCAAATTCGAAAATGGGACGTGGCGGAAATTCAAAAATATTGTCAAAACCTAACCAGAGAACTTGTGCCTGCTTTGCGGGAAAAGGGTTTTTGGATCGAGGACGAGGCTTGGCGAGGTTCGCATTTGTTTGGGATCAGGTTGCCTGAAAGCCTAAAAATGGAAAAAATACAAGCAGTTTTGGGAAAAAATAATATTTTTGTTTCCGTTCGTGGCAATGCCATTCGAGTTTCGCCAAATGTCTATAACGAAGCGCGTGATATTGAAAAACTTGGCGAAGTGTTGCTTGGGAGTGCCTAAAACTCAATACATTGGACTTGATAATATTTAGATAGTGAAAATATTTTCTATAAACTATACTCAATCAAAATTGCTTTTGTACGGCGAACATTCTTGTTCGTTTCTGTGGCGAACAAGAATGTTCGTACGTACGTGAAAACCATTTTATTTTGAGTATATATCAAATGTTTAGCAATTCCAGCAATTTATAAAACAAGTTCTTGTCTTTCGGACAAGAACTTGTTTCGTTTATTTACTTAGTTACGGTTATTTTTTTCCAAACTTCTTTGCCTTCCAAACTTATTTTTACCACATACAGTCCTGCGGGCAGATTGCCCACATACAAGGTTTCTCTGCCATTTTGGGCTTTTGTGCCTTCCTGTTTTTGGATTTCTTGCCCTTGTGCATTCCATAGACTAATGGTGTAGTTTTTGGAAAGTTTCATAGGAATTTCGATCTGCACGATTTCATGGGCGGGGTTTGGATAAATCCTAATCTCCTCATTTTCAAAGTCTTGCTCCGTAGAAGTTGGCGTAATCCTATAAACGCTGGAGATACCTTGACAGCCTTTGCTATCTGTAATGCGTACTCTATAGTTGCCTACTTCTGCCGCTTTCCAAGTAGCGCCAATGGCTTGTGGGATCAAAACCTCATCTTTTAACCACTGGAAATTGGTATATCTTTCGGCATTTCGCACCTTCAGTAAAGCAGGATCAAGCGGATCAACCTCTATTTCGGGTCTGGGCGTGGGCAACTGTTCGAGGCGAATTTCGCCATTAATAAAATTCGAGCAAGCTTCAGAATCTGTTACTAAAACTTTATAAATTCCCTGTTCATGGCTTGTCAAACGCACATTGGTAGCACCAAGCAAACGCAAACCATCTCTGAACCACTGTAGCGTATTTCCCGCAGGCAAATCCTTAACAGTCATGACTCTATCCACTTTTTCGCCTTCGCAAAACTTCGGCTCACCTGCTAATTCCAATTTGGCATTTGTTTTTGAGGCACAGGTAACAATTATTTTCGTTTCTCGACTTCGCAAAATCAAATCTGGGGCTATTGCGTTCGTTACGGCTACGTAGTATGTCCCCGCATCGGTTCTGCTCAAATTATTCAGTATGTAACTACCATCTGTGGAAGAATTGCGGGATGAAATAGGCAGATTGTCCTGATACCATTGATAAATATTTCCTTTGCCTGTCGTTTGGGCAGGAATGGCATAAAACTCCCCTTGTCCCAGCGTAATTTCTTGGTACTCTCCAAAATATGATTGAGGAATATAGAGAACTTTGAGTTCGCCTTCGGTTCTGCCTCCTTGTTTTGCCAATATTGTTTCCAAATCGGCAAAATCTAAGAGATTATTACTCAAATCCAAAAACGCTAAATTCTTGTTCGAGTTCAAATCATCTGGAATTGATTCCAAACGGTTACTACTAAGGGTTAGTTCGGACAGACTGGTCAAACCCAGCGTTTTGGGTAAAAACTGAATTTTATTTTTGTGTAAAAACAAACGTTCCAAGTTTTTCAATTCACTGAACATATCAGGCAATGCCTCAATATTATTTTCGGCAAAATTCAATATTTGCAAACGATCCAGTTTGCCCAAAATGCTTGGAATTTCGGTTATTTGGTTTTTGTCAAGTAGTAATATTCTGAGTTTTTTCAAATTAGCAATTCCCGAATCCACCAATTTTATACCCATGTCGGTCAGGATCAGGACTTCGATGTCGGGCATTTGGGTAATAATGTTCCAGATGTCGTTTTCGAAATAAATGCCCGACAAATCCAAGCGTTTCAGGTTTTTCAAATTTTTCAAACTTTCGGGAAGTTTGCCTTTTATATTGTTTCCCGAAAGATTCAGGTTTTCGAGATTGGCAAAAAAGCCCGCAGTGGTAAAAATATCGGCAGGGAGTTCGCCTTGCAAGTTGTTATTGACCAAACTTAGCGAAATAACTTTGCCATCTTGGACTACCAACCCAAACCAATTTGCCAAATTGGGATCATTAAAATCCCATTTGTTTGTCCAATTCTGCCCGCCCAATTTGTCATAAAAATCATTAAGTTGCGCCAAGTCAGTAGTTTGCGGTTTGCTGCTAACGTTTAGTTTTATTACTTTTCTCAAAATGGTAAGTTCGGGCAAATCCTTAGAAGTTACCCTTGCATAGTAAGAACCTGATTCTGTGTTTTTTACGTTCCAAAGCGTAATCGTACTGAAGGTTGCTCCCTGCAATATTTTTTCATCTTTGTACCATTGGTATTCCAAATCTTTTCCTTCAATGCTTACACCCATCTGGACGTTTGCGCCTTCAACGGTCGTAAAAGTGAGTTCATCATTTACTCTCTCCTGATCCTTGTATTTGAAAGTAAAAGAACTCCCTACAAAACTTTGCAAAGACTTGAAAGTGAGTTGATTACCTTCTACATTGAGGAGTTTGAGTTTCTTCATGGCTTTAAAAACATCAAAACGCAATACGTCTTTCACTTTGCGGTAGCTGATATCGATACTGATAATATCGCCCTTGTCGAAGACCACGCCCTCAAGTTGATAGGGTTTGATAAAACTCCATTTTTTAGTCCATTCTGCGCCGCCTGTGGCTTGGAATAGGGCTTGCAGGGCATCGAGCTGTTCTTTGAAAATGCCATTGGCTACGCTAATCGAGACGGTTCTGGTCAAAAGATTTTCGCAACCTTCGGCACTGCGAGCCAATACCTGAAAAGTTTGGCTTTCCAACAGTTTGGGCGTAGGGATTTTTACGGTGCTGCCTGTGGCACTCACGAAATCCGAAGCAAAATTGGCGGTGCTAAAGGCAGTGCCAAATACCAAACGGTAGGCTGATCCTATGCTGGCATTGTCGATGATAATATTGGTCGAACCTTCAAAATCGAGGCTGGTTTTTTCGGCACTTACGGGCAAGTCGAGATTGCCAATACTCGAAAAGGCTAAGGTTCTGTTCAAAACAGCCGAACTTGCTTCGCAATTTGGGGTTTGGTAAATAAGTGATTAATAGCTTATTGTAT
>JAAFHK010000421.1 GCA_013297565.1 Cytophagales bacterium | reverse complement strand
ACCCGATTTCTAAAGCTTGTTTTTCGTTTTCGTGGGTGAGGGCGGTTTCGGAAGTGTGTTTAGTAGAATGGTTTAAATTATCACCTGCATTTGTAATTTGAGTTACTTTATCATTTTTTTCCAATAGTTCCAACCAATTCATTTCCAATACATTCGCTATTTTGCTCACCATATCAATCGTTATATTTTTGTTTTTGCTTTGTTCTATATTTTGGTAAGTCCTTTCCGAAATCTTGAGGGCGTGTGCCATGTATGCCTGCGTATAGTTTTTCTTTACTCTTGCTTTTTGGATATTATCAACAACGAGAGAAGTTGGTAGAGAAATTTCGTGATCTAACGAAAGTTTTATGTGGCATGGATTTTCGGATTTTGTTTGTCAAATGTAAATACTTTTAGGATTTTTGCAATAGGAAATTAAAAAAAAATTTCTTTGCGGAAGCCGAAAAGCATAAGAGAGTAGGCGTTTTTATTTTATTTATCGCAAAACCGTATGAAGAAGTTAATTTTATTATTTTGCTTTTTATGTTACGTCCAAAATTTATCTGCTCAAAATTGTGATGATTATATTCATAAAGCAAATGTAGATAGATTTACGGATCACGTAAATTTAAGTAGTAAGGAACTTGTTTCAAAAGGCAAATTTTACTTTGACAAAGAGGTAGAGAGGATACTTCAAGTAAAGGCTTATAAAAATGGTCAAAATCCGAGTTTTGTCATTAAATATCCAATGGATTATAAAGGTTCGCAGCCAAGAGTTTATTTTTTGTTTCATGACAACTCAAAATCAGTCCTTGTAGAAGGTGATGAAAGAATTTATGGTATTTCGCACCCATTTGGTTACTCGAACGATGCTACATTTTATTTTGCTATTGAAAATAATAAAATAGCATTAGAAGATTTGAAAACCAAACGTTTGGTAGCTATTCGATTATCAATGCCAATAGGAGGAGAACCAGAACGTGAAGTACCAGTTGATAAGCAGGATTTTTTTATTCAAGTTTTTAAATGTTTTTCACAAAATTAACCAATTTATCATTTTTAACCTAATAGCATGAAAAAAGAAGAATTAGAAGTTAGTCACAGTAATTTTCAAAATTTTATTCGGAATTGGAAAAAAAAGGCTGAATCTTATGAAGTTTTTTGCCTTTCCGATTATTACGACTTATTTTTTACAAGATATGTAATCTATAATGCCTTATATTATCACATAGATTATTTATCCCATTTAGATAAAACAAAACAAAAAAAGTTTGGTGATAGAAAATCGGCTATCAATATGATGGCTACAGAAATAATGCAACACAATCCGCATGAGTTTGTTGAAAAAATAAAGTCTGATCTTGAAGAAATTTGGAAGTACTGTAGCCCTCAAAGTATCAGTCGAAAGTTTTTCTTTTACGATGCGTTTGATAAACGAGAGAAAAGGCTTACCAAAGAATTAAATCAAACAAAAGTTGATGAAACTAAATTATTGGCTATACTTGAGGCAATATACCGTATTCGGTGTAATATGTTTCATGGTTCAAAGAACTATGATGATTTTCAAAAATATTTGTTAGAACCTACTAACAACATTTTATTACACTTGAACAGCGTTGCAGAAAACATTTATGAAAAGAAATACGGAGTGGTTTTAGAAAAATTGGAAAAAGTTATTCAATAGTTTCCCCTTTTCTTACCCACACAAACGACATTTCCCACCCCTTTTCCGTAGCGCCCCACCCGATACGGATTTCGTTGCAAGAAAACAAGCATATTAGATTTGTTGGGCTTACTCAAAAGGATTTTTGAGGGCTAAATTTTCGATTTTATCAAAATCTTTTACGTTTCGGCTCACAAGGGTTAAATTGTGTTCGAGTGCTGTTGCCGCAATAATCGAATCAGCTAAGGCAATGCGTTGATTTTGTTTTAGTTGGGTTGCTTTTCGGATTACTTTTTCGTCAATGGGCAAAACCACAATATTTTCAAAAAATTCCTCAAAATAACTTTTGTCTTCTTCGTTAAGGCGTTGAAAACCCAATACTTCGACATACGAAAGAGCCGAAGCGTGTAAATCCTTGTCGGACAAATACGTAATTAAATTACCACTTTCGTCCGTAGCCGTATAAATGATGATATTGCTATCCAATAAAACTTTTTTCATAATTCACGAAAGGGTAAAAGACGATCTTGGCGAGTTTCCCGTTGCCATTGCACAGGATCGGGAATTTGGGTAGCTAATACTTTCCGTTGCGCTATTTTCTGCAAAGCGGCAAGGGCTTTTTGATTATTCGAAGGAACAAGCGGTTTTGCTTGAAACTTGACTTGCAAACGTGCCAATATTTCTTCCACAAAAGCCAATTCTTGCCAATTTTTAAGTTCGAGAGTAAATTGATAGAGGTACATAGATTTCTTGCCCGTTTCCACAAAGCTAATTATTTTGGAATAAAAAAACAAACTTTTAAGGGCATTATTTTCCCCTTCTTTTCCGTAGCTCCACCGCTACGGATTTTTGTTTTCAAAACCCTACCCTTTTCTTTTGAAAAAACGTATATTTCAGGAAAAAAATTATTAAAATGCTTTGTAAAGGCTTTATTTACAGCGCTCATGCCCTTTCCAAAATGTTTATGCGAAATGTAAGAGCGTAGAGGAAATAGAAAAAGCGGTACAGTATGGTGAAATTATTGCAGAATACCTTAACGATAAGCCTACTCAAAGAAAAAGGCTTTTTTTCATAAAATCAAAATATATTCATGCAAATTATGGCAACTTGTGTTAGTGAAATTTTGGAACGCGCCGATGTACAGCTACAAGTTTGCAATTACAAAAAATAAAAATTCTGAAATAAGAAACAAAGCCTTTAAATCAATTTTCAAATCCTTGTTTGTTATTTTCTGAAAATTTAGTTAGTTTTTTTGTATTTTTGTTGTAAATCCTATACTGAAACTAAATTGGTTTGGGTCGTAAAACGAAGTTCTTGTTCGTTTCTGTGGCGAACAGGAATGTTCGCCGTACAAAAGCAATTTTGATTTAGTATAAATGCAAAAGAATTATGGAAAAAAAAGATAAAAAACCCTCTTCGTATCGCTACTACACTTTAGCAGATTTGAAAAAAATTTGCGGCATTGATCATAAAAATAGTGTGGAAATGCTTGAACCTGTATCAGATGTCATGCCTTCGGAATTACTTTCAACCACTTTAAAACGCAATTTGCAGTTACCCATGATCAATGAAAAAGCCAAATCGGAATTGATAGTCATGCCGATCCTAATTGAATCTTGGGCAATGAATACAGATTTTAAGCCTATTTCGGGGGCTACGTTCAATGTCGATCCGAGCAGGGGTTTAAAAGGGGTGGCTGATTTTTTGATTTCCAAAAATCCCAATGCTAAAGGCATAGAAAGCCCGATTGTGGCTATTTTTGAAGCAAAAGATGATAAATTAGAATCGTGGTATGGGCAATGTGGGGCAGAAATGTATGCGGCTCGTATTTTTAATGAAAGGGAAGGAAACAACATCAAAATTATTTATGGGGCAATTACCAATGGAATTAGCTGGCAGTTTTTGCGTTTGGAAAAAGAAACCTTACATATCGATACCCAATACTATTCGATTGCCAATATGCCGCAACTCTTAGGGGCGATCCAAAAAATTTATAATTTCTATAAGTAAAAAGGCTTTTTTTTCATAAAAATAAAACAATATCTATGCGAATTACGGCAACTTGTGTAAGTGAAATTTTGGAACGAGCCGATGTGCTGGAGGTGGTTCAGGATTTTGTTTCCCTGAAAAAAAAGGGGCAAA
>JAAFHK010000420.1 GCA_013297565.1 Cytophagales bacterium | reverse complement strand
AAGCCTGTTGAGGTGAGCATTTCGACACTTCGTAATACCATTCATTTTTCGACTTGACCTCAGCCACTAATTTTTTGTGCAAATCGATAGAACTTGGGCGTTTTTCTTGTTTTTCAAAAGCCTCTTTGCACACCGAAAGCCCCCAATTATAGGCGTGTCGAGCCACTCCTGCGTGTTTTCTTGCAAGCGTGGTCTGCACCTTATTGAGTTCTAATCGGATTTTTAGGCTTTTCATTTCTTAAATTATTATGAGCAAAAATAGCCTATTTTTAACAATAATACAAATTAATGTTCTATCATTATACGGAAAATTTATACATTTTAGGTTAAAAAAATACGAAATGTATAAGTTTGTCTATGAATGTTTAGATATTTTTTAGCTATTAAAAACCCCCTTTCCGTTGATAGAAATCGTAAAAAAAATTATAAAGATGTAATCTTTTTTATCGAAGTTCCTAAATTTTGTTCTCAATACCCATATTTTTCGTTCCACCAAAGCCGTAATTGTTTTCGCATTTCTTCCTCCCTTGCATTGCGTTGCGGATCGTATAGTTTTGTCCCTGCCAATTCGGAAGGCATAAATTCCTGAAAAGCAAAATTTCCTTCAAAATTATGCGAATAAAGGTAGTTTTTTCCATAACCTTCTTTTTTCATGAGCGCAGTCGGGGCGTTTCGCAAGGGTAGCGGAACAGGCAAATCCCCTTTTTCTCGAACCAATTTTTGGGCTTCCCGAATCCCCACATAGCTTGCATTGCTCTTGGCAGAACACGCCAAATAGGTTACGCATTGAGCCAAAATAATATCCGATTCGGGATAACCGATCACATTGACAGCCTGAAAACAATTATTGGCAATCACCATAGCCGTTGGGTTCGCATTGCCAATATCTTCGGAAGCCAAAATAAGCAAACGGCGGGCAATAAATTTGACATCTTCGCCCCCCTCGACCATGCGGGCAAGCCAATACAAAGCCGCATTGGGATCGCTTCCCCGAATCGATTTGATGAAAGCCGAAATAATATCATAATGTTGTTCGCCTGTTTTGTCATAAATGGCAATCCTTTGCTGCGCTATTTCCGTAACTTTTTCGTCTGTAATCACCAAATCATTTTCCAAAGAATCGGTTACTAACTCCAAGAGATTCAATAACTTACGAGCATCTCCACCCGAAATTCGAAGCAAGGCTTGATGTTCTTTGAGTTCGAAAGGTTTGGACTTCAGTTTTTCGTCTTTTTCCAAAGCCATAGTCAAAAGGCTGATCAATTCGCTTTCGGAAAGCGGGTACAATTTATAGACCTGACAGCGCGAAAGCAAAGCGGCATTGACCTCGAACGAAGGATTTTCGGTTGTTGCCCCAATCAGCGTAACCCAACCTTTTTCGACTGCTCCCAAAAGGGCATCTTGCTGAGATTTGCTAAAACGGTGAATTTCGTCTATGAAAAGCAAGGTTTTCGAACGGCTTTTTGATTTTTCGATCACTTCTCGCACCTCTTTCACACCCGAACTGATCGCACTCAAGCTCACAAAAGGCAATTCGGTTTCTTGGGCTATGACGTAGGCAATCGTAGTTTTTCCGATTCCAGGCAAACCCCAAAAAATCATCGAAGGCACAATTTTTTTAGCCAAACTTTTGGTTAAAACTCCGTTTTTGCCGACTAAATGCGTTTGACCGATCACCTCATCGAGGCCTTGCGGGCGGAGGCGTTCGGCTAAAGGACTTGAGTGGAACATGGGTAAGGAATGAGTTTAAATTTCTATTTTAGCAGAATTAAGAATTTCAGCATCACTATTTTTTGCTGAACAAATTTTCATTTCGTCAGAAATTACTTTTTTATATTTTTTACCCAATAGTAAGATCACAAAGTAACATCAATGCTAAGGTTTGAAATTATTTTTAGTTTATCTTCAATCTGTTTTTTCAATTCAAATAATAGATTAAACATATTGGCTAATTTGACTTGATGTTCCATCGAAGGAGCATTATTAACAAAAGGTATTTTTACAGTTACCTCCTTAATGATATTAACCGTTACTCTTTTATTACCAACACCGATGGCGTAATTTCTTAAATTTTGAGAAAGGTAAGCATAAACATACTGCAAACTTATGGTATCTATAAATTTTTGCTGTAATTTCATAGCCCCACAGTGTGTTGTCATGCTAAACTTTACATTTCTATAAAATACAGTACCAGCATAAATACCGTCCGTTGTCCAAGTTAGATACTCACCTTCAAAATCAAAAGAATTGATTTTGCCTATTTCGCCTTCATTACTTGTTTGTGAAGAATAGACACTAAAATCGCCTTTATTTTGAATAAAATACTGATTGGTATATTTAGAATTTCCTTTGAAAAAATTAAATAATTGTTCCAGAGGAATATTTTTTAATTCATATTCTTGATTTTCTAAATTTAATTCTTGCTCCAATTCGGCAATACGTTGTGATTGTTCCAAAATAAGTGCCTGTAATTCTCCCAATAGAATCGGATAGTTTTCTGTGTTTAATTTTTCTTTATTCTGTAATAAACCAAAGTCAATTTTGTCTTTTTCAGTCCATAAATTTTCTATAAGCCATGACTTTTCCACATTTTCATTAAAGAAAATAATATTTTCTACTTTGCATCTTTTGTCAGGATTAAATTTGGCAAAACCTTGTTTATTTCCTTTGTAAAAAGAAAATAATTCTACCGCTTCTTGCAAATCATTTTGGGCAATAGGAAAACGATAAATATCTCTACTTTCGCCTATTTCACTTACCAAATAAGTAAAAACGGGGAAGTTTTGTACGTCTTTTTTATTTGCTTTTTTGGTCAAACAAAGAATATACGTTTTTTGTGGTGTCGTAAAAAAGGTTTTGGTTGGTAGCGAAATAATTCCGTCAATGTAGCACTCGTTAAGAATAAATTGACGCATATTTTTATCACTTTGGCGACTAAAAAGTCCATCAGGAACAATGATATAGGCTTTTCCATTAGGTTTCAAAGCCCGAATGATCCACTCCATAAACAAACCTTCCACACCCATAGCATTGACTTTGTAATAATCTTTCAATTCGCCATCTTTGCCAATTTCCTCTTTTAAATTACTACTACCACTTGTAACATAAGGCGGATTGGTCAAAATCAAATCGTATTCATCACGCACAGGTTCGGACAATGTACCAAGAATGGAATTGGTTTTGAGTTCAAAACTTTCATTAAATAGTTTCGAAAAATCTTTTGTTGAGCTTGAGTTTTCTTTAATTAAATCCGAAAAATAAATCAACATATTGGCTTTAGCCAAAATAATCGTTTTTTGCTCATCTTTATCAAAACCTTTGTCATAACCCAACAATTTTATTTTTTTGGTAATGCCTTTTTTATCAACTGTATAAAAATTTTCTAAATGTTTTTTGATAGGTTCTAAAAGGAATTTTCCCACACCACAAGCAGGATCGCAAATGGTAATCCCTTCTTTTATGTCGTCTTTTGCCATTTCCGTAATGGCACGCACCACGCACAAAGGCGTAAAAAATTGCCCCCAATTTTTCTTAGAAATACTTTCTTTCAAAAAACTTTCAAACAGTTGGCTTTTAAAATCATAATCAATATGTTCTAATTTGACGTAATTTTTAAATTTTTCCAATACTTTTTTAAACACAGTGCTATAACCTTTTACTGCTTTTTGGTCTTTGGACACAAAAATAGTTCCGTTGATAATCGTGGTTTTATCTTTCAAATTTTCGGGGAAAAGTTCTTTGATTTTAGGTCTTATCGAAGTGGCATAAATTTCCAAGACTTCTTCG
>JAAFHK010000042.1 GCA_013297565.1 Cytophagales bacterium | reverse complement strand
ATCAAATGGAGTATGGGTTAATTGTAATGGTGGCTGTTCCAGTGATTTTTTTTGAAAAGTGGAGAATTACCAAATATTTTGCTTTTTTGAGTTTTGCTCTTTTTTGGCTTGCCAAATTCCTTCATTATTATCTGCCTCCATTCGATAAAGGCAATTTTTATGGAATACTTGCTCCTTTGAACCTTACTTGTACTTTTATTGCCCTGTTTTTCATTGTTTGGAATTTCAAGAACGAATTTACACGCTACGAGGAAACCATTAACCAAAAAAACAAGTCGATTGCCGAACAAAACGAAGAACTGCATACCCAATCCCATGCTATTAATCAAAAAAACTGTGAATTAGCCAAAAAAAACAAAGATATTACCGCAAGCATTACCTATGCTCGCCGTATCCAAACCGCCCTTTTGCCTGCCAATCAGGATTTGGAAAAGGCATTAGGCAAGGATCATTTTTTTGTTTTTTATCAGCCTCGCGACATTGTTTCGGGCGATTTTTATTGGATTATGCAAACCCCACCCCTTAATCCCCTCCCCAATGGGGAGGGGGCTGGGGTGATCCTTGCCGTTGCCGATTGCACAGGACATGGCGTACCAGGGGCTTTGATGAGCATGATAGGGGTTAATCTTTTGAACGAAATAGTCCGAAACAGCCCTGCTCTTTCGCCCGATCTTATCCTGAATCAATTACATACAGGAGTGCGCGAAAGCCTAAAACAGCACGAATCCCAAACCCATGACGGCATGGATATTGCCATTGTAAAACTCAAAAAAGAAAATTCGAACGAAAATTTCGGAGAAAATACCCATTGGACAAGCCTCGAATTTGCAGGTGCAAAAAACCCCCTTTATTGGCTTCGAAATCAGCAATTAACAGAACTCAAAGGCGACAAAATGCCCATTGGCGGACATCAAAGGGAAATAGAACGCATTTTTACCTTGCACCGCTTCGACCTTCGCCAAATCCCAAAAGACGAAAACAACATAATTTATCTATTTACGGACGGTTATCAAGACCAATTTGGCGGGGAAAACATCGAAAAGTTCCGTTCCAAGCGCCTCAAAGACTTGTTACAAACGATTGCCCTTTTGCCTTTGGCACAGCAAAAAGAAATTTTGGGACAAACTATAGAAAAATGGCAAACCGAAGGCAAACAACACCCAATCGACGACCGTTTGGCAATCGGGATTCGGCTCTAAATCAAATATAAATTCGACAAATTTAGCCTTATATAAGTATTGAGGCTTATTTAAAGATGTAATCTTTTAAAAAGATTACATCTTTAAATACCTGATTTTCAATATATTACGAATAAAAAACAATCCATACTAATTTTGCACAAATACTTACTCAATCAACGAATGGTTTTGTACGGCGAACATTCTTGTTTGCCACAGAAACGAACAAGAACTTCGTTTTACGATACGAACCAATTTAGTTTCAATTCGAATCAGGGCTTCAACATAAAAGACATAAAAAATAAAATACTGATTTTCAATAAATTACAAAAAAAAATAGCGCCGTAGGTGCGAAATATTGGTAGGAAAAGGCAAATATTCCCCCCCTTAAGAACGCCGTAGGCGTGAAATCTACGCTAAGATTCGCCCTACGGAGCTTTTGGTAGGATGAGAAAATTTATTTTCTACCAAGATTTTACGCCTACGGCGTTTCAAACCGCCATCTCGTATTTTATTTTTACTCCAGATTTGGATTTTCAGTATAACAAAACTATCCTCAATCAATTATGCCTTTTGCAGATTGGTTTTGGGACTTTAGTTTTTTGCGAAATTTTTGAAAATAAAAACGATTCGAAATATTGTTAAAAATATTTATTTGTATTTTTTTTGATTTAAAAAAAGTATAATTTTGCAAAAATATAAACCAAAAATATACTTTTTTTTATTTACTAAAAAATATTTTGAAAAAAATGCAAACAGCAGTATCCACAAGCCAATACGCCATCGAACTCGAAGACCGTTACGGGGCGCACAACTATCACCCAATTCCTGTTGTACTTTCGCGCGGCGAAGGTATTCATCTTTGGGACACAGAAGGCAAACATTACTTTGATTTTTTGTCGGCGTATAGTGCTGTAAATCAAGGACATTGCCACCCACGTATTATTTCGGCATTGGTCGAACAGGCACAACGGCTTACACTTACTTCGCGCGCCTTTCACAACGACCAATTAGGTTTGTACGAAAAATTTGTTTGCGAATATTTTGGTTACGACAAGGTTTTGCCTATGAACACAGGCGTAGAAGGCGGCGAAACAGCCATCAAACTCTGCCGCAAATGGGCTTACGAAATAAAAGGAGTACCAAAAAATCAAGCTAAAATCATATTTGCAAAAGGCAATTTTTGGGGAAGAACCCTATCGGCAATCTCCTCCTCTACCGATCCAAGTAGTTTTGAAAATTTTGGTCCTTACATGACAGGCTTCGAACTGATTCCGTACAACGACCTTGAGGCTTTGGCAAAAGCCCTCGAAGACCCCAACGTAGCAGGAGTAATGCTCGAACCGATCCAAGGCGAAGCGGGCGTGGTTGTTCCGCAAGAAGGCTATTTGCGAAAAGTAGCGGAAATGTGCAAAGCTAAAAGGGTTTTGTTCATTGCTGACGAGGTGCAAACGGGCATTGCAAGAACAGGCAGGCGTTTGGCTTGCGATCACGAAAACGTAAAACCTGATATTTTGATCTTAGGAAAAGCTCTTTCGGGTGGCGTTTTGCCTGTTTCGGCAGTTTTGGCAGACGACGAAATTATGTTGCGGATTCGCCCAGGACAGCATGGCTCGACTTATGGTGGAAACCCGCTTGCGTGTGCGGTCGCAACGGCGGCTTTGCAGGTCGTAACGGACGAAAAACTTTCGGAAAATGCCGAAAAAATGGGTGTTTTGTTCCGAAAACGTATGCAAAAATTGATCGAGAAACGCCCTGATTTGGTGAGTTTGGTGCGTGGAAAAGGACTATTGAACGCTATAGTAATTAATGACAGCGAAAAAAGCGAAAAAGCATGGAATTTCTGTTTGGAACTCAAAGAGAAGGGCTTGCTTGCCAAACCCACTCATGGCAATATTATTAGGTTTGCACCGCCTTTGGTCATTAATGAGGACGAACTCATGGAATGTTGCGATATTATCGAGCAGACAGCCGAAAGTTTTAAACAATAAAGGTTGTGAATAAATGCGTAACACCCTTTAGTGTGTTTATAATAGCTTGAATGCCAGCAGATTAGCACAGCCTAAAGGGTATGCTACAGATTTATTCATAAACTTTGATAAATAAAATTTTGTAATAGAAAAGAGAAACCAATAAAATTGCTTTCTCTTTTTGGTTTTATTTTCATTCCAAACCCGCAAAAGCCAAACCGCAAAGGGCTTTTGGATAAAAATAAGTGGATTTGGGGGGCATGACCGCACCACTATAGCACACGCTACGCACTTCTTCAATACTTACCGCATTCGCAATCAATCCTATTTGAGCTTTTTCAGCATTTACCTGTTTCCAACATTCTGTAAAATTGCGTTCATAGCTCAAATAAGGGCTTTCTCGGTGTTCTTTGCCTTTTATCCCCAGTACCTGTTCCAAAACAAAATAATGCAAAACCGTAACATCAAGCCGCAGGACTTCGGGCGGAAATTTCCATGCAATCGTCCCAAAAACTTCGGGTTTGAGGCGAATTTTGAAAGCACTGTCTTTGAGCAGAACGCCAAATGACCAAGATTTGCCCCTAATAATTTCGTCTATTTCTGTAGGGTTTTCGATCTCCGTAACTGCAAAATAATCTTTTATTTTTTCTAAAAAAACGGCTGTTTCGAAGTTTGGCAAATCGCTTACGAGGCGGTGAGTCGGTAAAATTTTCAGGTCGTCCGAAGCCGTATTCGTAAGGTACATCAGATGGAAATTATAACCTTCTTCGCCCGTATGGTTAGGATTTTGGGCTTTTCGGCGGTTTTTAATTGCCAAAGAACTTTCGTAGCGGTGATGTCCGTCTGCCAAAATAATTTTTTCGGAAGCCAATTTTTCCTGAAACAAGCCAATCGTTTCGGGATCATCGATTCGTGCCAAAATATCCCTAACTCCCTGATAATCTTCGGTTTCGTAAATCGTATTTCGCAAGGAATGATCTAACAGAGCCTCTAATTCGTTTTTGGAATCGGTATAAAGTCCGTGCGTGGGGCTTACCTGCATTTGGGTTTTTTCCAAAATTTCGATTCGGTCATTTACGGCTTTTGGAAGCGTATTTTCGTGCCTTAACAACATTTTTTCCTCCCAATCGTAAGCCCTTACCAAACAAATAAATCCCTTTCGGCAGTATTGGTGCGGGGCGTTTGGCAAGCTAAAATATTGATAATAAGCATAAATAGCGGGTTTTTCATCTCGTACCAAAATATTTTGGGCTTTCCATTCGGCAAAAGTTCTTTGGGCAGAATCACCTACATTTTCAGCCTGTGGAACGGAAACATGAATACTATTTAAAGGATTTTGATAGAGTTTTTGGCGCTGTTTTTCGGAAACTACATCAAAAAGTGGCGAAACGAGGTTGGTAATTTGCGGACTCAGGTGTTCGGCGTAGCGCCATGCCCGAAAAGGACGAATATCTGCCATGCGGTTTATTGTTAAAGGTTTTCCGCAAACCTACTTATTTTTTCTTATTTTTTGTCAAATTTTTATGATTAGCCAAAATGGTTTTACTGTAACATAGGCTTTAGCCTGTGGCGATACACAGGCTAAAGCCTATGTTACAAACTACAATACAAAGGTTCAGAAAATTCTGAACCTTTGTAAAGCTAATGCCTACCGAAATTCGAACCCTTGCCCAAGAGCCACGAAGCAGACATACGCAAGTAATTTCTTAGGCAAAGATAGGAAATTCATTAGAAAGAATTATTTTTACGAAAACATTTTTTCACAAATGGAAACCGAAAACAAAACACAAGGTTGGGTTTATGTCCTGACGAATCCCGATATAATAGGTAAAGTAAAAATAGGGCATACTACCCGTTCTGTTGAAGAACGCATAAAAGAATTGTCTGCGGCATCAGGTGTGCCTCACCCTTTTGTTTTGTTTCATACACAACCGTTTCAAAATAGTGAAAAAACGGAAAAGCTAATCCATGCTTTTTTAAGTCCTTACCGAGATAAAAAAGAGTTTTTCACGATTGCACCCGAAAGGGCTATGCAAGTGGTGGATAATTTTTTCTATCAAGAAAAATTTGCGCAGTACGATCAACGAATCCAAAAATTGGAAAAACAAAATCAGGAAAAAGAGGCAAAAATAATGGGTTTGAGAACACAGATTAGCGAACAAAATGAAAATATAGAAAATTTACAAACACAAATATCTGTAAATGAAAGTATTATAGATACTTTAATGGGAAAATTTAAGTTAGTAGATGGTTTGTCGGAAAATGAAAAAGATCAGAATTGGATTACAGTTTTAGAGGAGGTGAACAACGTTTTATCACAAATTGATATATTTGATAAAGTTTCACTACATACAATCACCTGCCTTTCACTAGTACAGAATAAACTTGTAACGTATTATGGGCATGAAGAAGAAAGAATAGAAGAAGAAATTGAGGAACTCAAAGCAGAACTCAAACCAGCGGAAAGTCGTATTGCTTTTTATCAGGCTTCTGAAGAAGAGCGTGAATTAATGAATATGTGGGATTCATACTCTCAATTATTTTCTAATAAGGAAGAACCAATAAATGAGGAGGAGTTTGTAAATACAACAATTTACTGCCAAAAATTAAAGGCAAAAATTGAAAATTTAGCAAACGAACTCCAAACCATTACCGAAAAAATAGCCGAATTAGAGAAAGAAATGGAAAATTTGGAAAAATGGAAAGGTTTTGACCTTTCTATAGTCTGAAGACTACGGGTTATTTTAGGCACGCAAAACGTAGCTAAATACCTTTCTGCCGTTGTCCGTGTCCTCACCCTCACGGACGACCACACTTAAGGTCGTCCGTGAGGACACGGACAACGGCATTGTATTTCAAATTACACAAATAAACGCCGTAGGCGTTGAATATTGGTAGAAAAACTACGGAACATTTTATTTTGTTGGGTTTTGCCTTTCTACCAATATATTGTGCCTAAAGGCACAGAAACTGCCTTTTGTACTTATTTCTGTAGCAGTCGTAACTACACTACCGCAAAACTAATCAATTCTTGACTCGCCCCAAACAATGCCCGAACGGTTTTTTCGAGTTGGATAGCTTTGGGTAGCAGAATTTCGTTTTCGATTCGGGCATGAATTTTCATATCGGCATTTAGCTGTTTCAACGCCGCCACAAAAAGCTCGGAATTGAGGTCATTATCGGTGTTTTCGTAATGTTCTACCAATTCCTGAATCCCAAGCGTATGATCGTGTTCGATATGCTCGTCTGCAAAAGCCTGAATGGTATATTTTTGCATTTGCATTTCCAATTCCTCAAAATTCGCCTCAAGGTACAGGGCTTTGTGCAAATTCAAAATATACGAAAAAAGCGTGTCTTCTTCTTCGTAAATATGCTCAACAAAATCTGCCAAAAAAAGTGGGTAAATAAATTTGATTTCCTGCACAATCTGCGAAGCCTTCGAATCAATGTGTTGGACTAATTGGGAAATGTAAGGCAGTTTTTCTTTGATAAAAATAAAATGATGGTGTTTCAAATATTCCAAAATCAGGTCAATAGGATAGTCGAACAGCTCCACAGGCGAGGGTGATTTGGCGCTACCCGCTTCGTCCAGATGCCGAATAACCCGCAAAGGATCAAGCCCTTTTTGCTCACAAGCCTCCGCCAAGGTCTGCTCGGAATAATGATGAAAATGAATACCCAAGAAATGCAAAGTAACCGCAATATTGGGGTTCTGTTTGATGAGTTCGGCTATTTTTCGGTGTAGCATATTGGCAAGGAGATAATTCTATGACAAAAATAAAGCGTTTTTGGGAAATTACCTAATTGCTTTTTTGCTAAAAAATAGAATTGAAAAAGCAGAAATTAGGATAAAATATCCCAAACTTTGCCATTCGGTTATGGAAAAAATGCCATAATGTTCGAGTTTTAGGTTACCCGTTGCTTCCCAAACGTGCAGATGCCCAAAAGCGTAGGGAACGTATTTGGCATATTCCCAACCTTCGCTAAGAATAATGCCCGCTACGGTCAGAAAAATACCAATCGTAACAGGAATAATGAAGTTTTTGAAAAAGAAACTCAAGAAAAATTGGATTACGATCAAGGCAAGCACACTGACGAACAAACGGCAGGAACGTTCGAACAGAATCATAAAATCGGCATAAGCCGAAAATTCCAACAGTTTGAGTTCAGGTTTGAGCCAAGCGACCAAAAATCCTAAGCCCAAAAGGTTAAGATCAAAAAGAAGCACACTTCCGAAAATAATCAGCACCACAAAGGCTAATTTGCTCGAAAAAAAGACCTCTTTACGGATAGGAAGCACAAATATTTTTTCCCAAGCCCTATTTTTATGCTCGATTTGGCTGATCAGGCTGATCAAAATGACCATGAAAAACGGAAAAAGTAACAAGGCACTTGCTTGATAGGAGTGCATTAAAAAACCTCCCCAAGGGTTTTGGGTGGGTTTTGGGATAAAATGCGAAGTACGAAACAGATAGATCAGAAAGGTCATGACGGGCATAAGTGCAGAACTAATCAGGGCTAACCAAAGATAAAATGTGCCTTTTGATTTGATCAATTCGGCTCTGAAACACTCGAAAAACATAATTAATGGGGTTTGATAAGTTGTAAAAAAAGATTTTCGAGGCTGTTTTCGATCCTACGCACTTCAAAAATAGCGAAATTTTGGGCAACCAATTCGGAAATAATGCTTGAAATTTGGCTTTTTTCCGTAAGATTAATCAAAAAAGCATTTTCTTGAAAGCAGTCTGTGAGTTTAAATTTGGGAGCAAGCAAAGTTTTGGCTTTCGTGGGTTCGCTACATTCGATCTGGAAAACGATTTCCTTTTCCATTTTTGTTCGCAAATCGGCAATCGTTCCATTAAAAATATTGCGTCCCGCATCAATAATGGCAATATCGGTACAAGTATTTTCGATTTCGCTAAGAATGTGGCTCGAATAAAAAATGGTTTTTCCTTCGTTTTGATTCAAATGAATAAAAATTTGGCGAATTTCGGCGATTCCCTGCGGATCGAGTCCGTTCATAGGTTCGTCCAAAATGATCAATTCGGGATCGTGAATCAGACTGCTGGCTATGCCGAGTCGCTGTTTCATACCCAAAGAGTATTTTTGTACTTTTTTGTTCCCTACATTTTCCAAATTTACTTTTTTCAAGATTTCTTGGATTTTTCCTTTCCCAATTTGGTAATAAATACACATGAGTTCGAGGTTTTCTTGCCCTGTGAGATGGTCGTAAAGGGCGGGGTGTTCGATCAAAGTACCGATCTTTCGCAAGATATGGCTTTTGTTGCGGGTTAGGGTTTCGTTATTGATCCGAATTTCGCCACTTGTAGGACTTAGCAGGCTCAAAATCAACCGAATTAGTGTTGTTTTTCCTGCTCCATTTTGCCCCAAAAAACCGTAAATGGACTCTTTGGGAATACTTAGGCTAAAATCTTTGATAATATTCTCCTTGTTTTGGTAAGAAAAATTAACATTTTGGATTTCGATCATGGAAGGGTTTTATTTTTACGCAAAAGTACGTTTTTTTGAAGGAAAATTGTCGTTGAAAGCGTATTTCTTATGATATTTTCAATATTGTAAATCGCAAAATTGCATAATTTTTTTGGTATTACTTGATCTCATTCCGAACCGTATTTTCTTAGATTTTATTTTGATCTCAAGCGAATAATAATTTTTTTTCCTACCTTTGCACCTTAAAAAATTAAACTTTTCCCTGTAGCGTAGGCTTCAGCCTGCGACAAACGTGCTAAGACGCATTCTACAGCACCTTTGCGGTTTTTTTGACTTGCAAAAAACAAATTTTATTTTGTAAAAAATATTTAATCAAAATATGTTAGAAGCCATTGCTAAAGGTTTTGCCAAAATTTTTGGGACAAAATCGGAAAAAGATTTGAAAGTGATCCGACCGCGTGTAGCAGAGATCAATCAGGCTTTCGCCAAGTTGCGAAACTTAAGTGATGATGATTTGCGCAAACAAACGGCTATTTTCAAACAACTCATTATCAAAGAATTAGCGGAAATTACGCAAAAAAAACAAGATTTAAGAAATCAGGTCGATGAGAATCCAGATTTGGATTTGAATGCTAAAGACGAAATTTTTAGCCAAATAGACCGCCTCGACAAAGAAGAAGATAAAAAACTCGAAACGGTTTTGTGGGCTATTTTGCCCGAAGCTTTTGCTGTAGTGAAAGAAACGGCGCGCCGTTTTAAGGAAAATGAAAAACTGACCGTAGAAGCTACGGATTTTGACCGAGAAATAGCCAAACGCCGCAGAGGTGTCGAAATGCAAGATAATTTGGCTATTTGGCACAACCGTTGGGAAGCCGCAGGCGTAGAAACCAAATGGGAAATGATGCACTATGACGTGCAGTTGATAGGCGGTATGGTGTTGCATCAAGGCAAAATTGCAGAGATGGCAACAGGAGAGGGTAAAACTTTGGTGGCTACTTTGCCTGCGTATTTGAATGCTTTGGCGGGAAAAGGTGTGCATATCGTAACGGTCAATGATTATTTGGCAAAAAGGGACAGCGAATGGATGGCTCCGCTTTTCGAGTTTCATGGTATGTGGGTGGATTGCATTGATAAGCACGAACCCAATACTTTCCAGCGCCGAAATGCCTATGCCGCAGATATTACTTACGGCACAAACAACGAATTTGGTTTCGATTATTTGCGGGATAATATGGTTCATTCGCCCAACGAATTGGTGCAACGCAAACTGCACTATGCGATGGTCGATGAGGTCGATTCGGTTTTGATTGACGATGCCCGAACGCCTTTGATTATTTCGGGTCCTGTGCCAAGAGGAGGCGAAGATCAGGCTGAATTTGAGTTTTTGAAGCCGAGAGTAGTTAAACTGGTCGAAACACAACGCAAATTGGTCAATAATTACCTTTCGGAAGCCAAAAAGAAACTCGAACAAAACTCGAACGACAGTGAAGGCGGTCTTTCGCTTTTCAGGGCGTATAGGGGTTTGCCCAAAAACAAGCCTTTGATCAAGTATTTGAGTGAAACGGGTATCAAACAAAAATTGCAAAAAGTAGAAAATTATTATTTGCAAGACAACTCGAAGCTCATGCCCGAAGCCGATGAACCGCTGTATTTTACGATTGACGAAAAACACAACTCGATTGAACTTACCGACAATGGCATCAATTTGATTACCGAACAAGGCGAAGACACTGAATTTTTTGTATTGCCTAATATTGGAGCAAAATTGGCAGAAATCGAAAAAGACAAATCGCTTTCCGAAGAAGAAATGCTTTTGGCTAAAGATCAAGTAACTTCGGATTATGCCATAAAAACCCGCCGTATTCACGTAGTTACCCAACTTTTGAAAGCCTTTACGCTTTTTGAGCGCGATGTCGATTATATTTTGCAAGAAGGAAAAGTGAAAATTGTAGATGAGCAAACAGGTCGGGTTCTCGATGGCAGACGCTATTCGGACGGCTTGCATCAGGCTTTGGAAGCAAAAGAAAGTGTAAAAATAGAAGACGGAACGCAAACCTACGCTACAGTTACTTTGCAAAATTATTTCCGTATGTACCACAAACTGGCGGGTATGACGGGAACGGCGGAAACCGAAGCGGCAGAATTTTGGGATATTTATAAACTCGATGTGGTCGTGATCCCAACCAACGTAAATATTGCCCGTAAGGACGAAGAGGACAAGGTTTATAAAACCACAAGGGAAAAATTTAATGCCGTAGCCAATGAAATTCAGGAACTTACCTCGAAAGGCAGACCTGTTTTGGTGGGTACGACTTCGGTAGAAATTTCGGAACTTTTGAGCCGTATGCTCAAAATGAAAGGCATTGAGCATCAGGTTTTGAACGCCAAACAACACGCCAAAGAAGCCGAAGTAGTCGCCAATGCGGGGCGTTCGGGAACGGTTACAATTGCGACAAACATGGCGGGACGTGGAACGGACATCAAACTTTCGCCCGAATCGAAGGCGGCTGGCGGTTTGGCTATTATTGGGACAGAACGCCACGAATCACGTAGGGTGGATCGGCAGTTAAGAGGTCGGGCAGGTCGGCAAGGTGATCCGGGTAGTTCGCAGTTTTTTGTGAGTTTGGAAGACAGCCTTATGCGTTTGTTTGGTTCGGACAGGATCGCAAGCGTAATGGACAGAATGGGACTTGAGGAAGGTGAGGTAATCCAACACTCAATGATCACAAGCTCGATAGAAAGGGCGCAGAAAAAAGTAGAAGAAAACAACTTTGGTATGCGAAAAAGGCTTTTGGAATATGATGACGTAATGAATATGCAGCGCGAAGTCATCTACAAACGCCGCCGACACGCCCTTTTTGGCGAACGCCTTTCTTTGGATATTCAAAGTATGTTCTACGAAGTGGCTTACGACATTGCCGAACGTAATCATGCGGATTGGGAAAGCCTGAAAGTCAATATTGTAAGCACTTTTGGCATGGTGATTCCGCTTGACGAAGTAGCCAAAAAAGATGCGGGAACAGTTGCCGAAAGAATTTATGAGGTGGTGTATAAGCACTACCTTGATCATAAACAATTTATTGAAAATCAGGCACTTGGCTCTTTGCAAGGTATTATCGAGCAGGCACAAGGCAGACCTGTAGAGGTGTCGACCTACTTTACGGACGGCAGAAAAAATATTCACGTAGCGTGTTTGTTGCAGGATATTGTCCTCACCAAGGGCAAGGCTTTGGGTGTGGCAATGGAACAGGCTGTAGTGTTGGCATTGGTTGATTTGTATTGGAAAGAACATTTGCGAGAAATGGACGATTTGCGTCAGCAAGTTTCCTTTGCTTATTTGGAACAAAAAGACCCCTTGCAGATTTACAAAAAAGAGGCTTTTAATTTGTTTAGCAATTTTATCGGGCATTTGAACGATGAAATTACGTCTTTCCTTTTGCGTACCCAGTTGCCGCAGGGGGAAGCCCAAATGCCTGTGCAGGAACAAAGCAAGCCAAAACCTGCTCAAAAACCGAAATACAAGGAATACAAACAAGATGCGGAATCGACTTTGGGTTCGAACCAAGCCGAAACTGAAGTAATGGAACAGGAACGTCCTAAAATTCCTGTTACCAAACCGATTGTTTCGCAAAAAATCACGAACCGAAACGACAAAGTAACGGTGCGGTATCCAGATGGAACGGTAAAAACAGATAAATACAAAAAACTCGAAGAAGACATCAGGGCAAATAAATGCGTGGTGATTGAGGGTTAAAAACCAAACCAGCCATTTCGTAAAGAAATGCTTGGTTTGGTTTATTATTCTATCCTTTATTTCTTAATGACGATAGATTTGCTGGTAGGCGTTTTTAGTGTTTTTTTGATTTTTGGAACAAAAATTTATATTTTTGTAAGATTGGTTTTGATGAGCATTTTGAAGAAAGTTGGTCTTATAAACAACAATAAAAAAAACATTTCTAATATTGGTTCAAATTTTTGCAAAAAAATAGCATTACTCAAAGTAATGCTATTTTTTTTCTACACCACCACATTCACAATTTTTTTCGGTACGACTACCATGTTTTTTGGGGCTTTGCCTTCTAACCATTTTTGGACTATTTCGTTTGCCAAAACTTGAGTTTTTATGTCCTCTACGGGCATATCTAAAGGGAATTCGATTTTGGTTCGGAGTTTTCCGCCAATCATAATCGGGTATTCGAAAGACTGCTCAACCAAATATTTTTCGTCAAACAAGGGGAAAACCGCATCGATAATCAAACCCTGACAACCTAATTTGTTCCACAATTCTTGAGAAATATGCGGAGCGAAAGGCGAAAGCGTAATGATCAAGTCTTTCAAAACGGATTCGTTATGGCATTTCAGGTCGGTAAGTTCATTGACCGCAATCATAAAGGTACTGATCGGTGTATTGAAAGCGTGCCGTTCCAAATCTTCGGTTATTTTTTTGATTGTTTTGTGCAAAACCTTCAATTCTGCCGCCGAAGGTTCGGTTTTTTGGACTACCAAACTGCCTTTTTCATCAAAAAATAAACGCCAAAGTTTTTTCAAAAACCGTGAAACTCCGTCAATGCCTTGTGTATTCCAAGGTTTTGATTGTTCCAAAGGCCCCAAAAACATTTCGTACATTCGCAAGGTATCCGCCCCGTAACGCCCAATAATATCGTCAGGATTTACGGTATTGTATTTGGATTTCGACATTTTTTCAGCCACCCAGCCGCAAACCATTTTTCCGTTGTCCAAGACAAATTTGGCATTGGCGTATTCAGGTCGCCATTTTTTAAATGCCTCAATATCAAGGACATCGTTCTCGACCATATTCACATCTACGTGCAATTCGTAGGTTTTGTATTCGTCTTTGAAGTTCGCCGAAACAAAAACATTTTCGTTTTCGATTTTATAAATCAAATTTGAACGCCCCTGAATCATGCCCTGATTGATCAGTTTTTTGAAAGGTTCTTCAGACTGCACATAGCCCAAATCTTTCAAAAATTTGTTCCAAAAACGGCTGTAGAGCAAGTGTCCTGTGGCGTGTTCCGAGCCGCCCATGTACAAATCCACGCTTTGCCAATAATTTTCGGCTTTTCGTGAGCAAAATTCCTTGTCGTTGCCTGCGTCCATGTAGCGCAACCAATACCAAGAAGAACCCGCCCAACCTGGCATGGTGGTTTGTTCGTATTTCCAATTTTTTGACCGCGCCAAAGGCGGTTCGCCTGTTTCGGTAGGTTTGTATTGGTCTATTTCGGGCAAAATTAAAGGCAATTCGTTTGCAGACAAAAGTTTTGGAATACCCTTATCGTAAAAAATCGGGATTGGTTCGCCCCAATAACGCTGTCTGCCAAAAACCGCATCGCGCATACGGTAATTAATTCTTCGCTTCCCAAAACTGCGTTTTTCGGCACGTGCGATAGCTTTTTCGATAGCTACTTCGGCTTCCAAACCGTTCAGGAAATCCGAATTGATCATTTTTCCCCATTTTTTATCACAAGGGTTTTCCATTTCCTCTGTTCCCCCAATCACCAATCGAATCGGCAAATCAAAATGTTTGGCGAAACGATAGTCGCGCTCGTCCGAACTTGGCACAGCCATCACCACACCCGTTCCGTAACCTGCCAAAACATAATCGGCAATCCAAATCGGAATCGCTTCATTATTAAACGGATTAATAGCATAACTGCCTGTAAAACAACCTGATATGGTTTTTACGTCTGCCATGCGATCCCGTTCCGAACGGTTTTTGGCAACCTGTACGTAAATCTCTACTTTTTGGCGTTGTCGGTCGGTTGTGAGTTCCTCTACCAATTCGTGTTCAGGCGCAATCGCCAAGTACGTTACCCCATAAATGGTATCAACTCTTGTGGTGAAAACGGTTAAATCGAAAGGTTTGTCTTTGACCTGAAAAGTAACTTCCGCCCCTAAAGATTTTCCGATCCAATTCCTTTGCATTTCTTTCAAAGGTTCAGACCAATCGATGGTTTCCAA
Organism: Cytophagales bacterium; assembly: GCA_013297565.1. Taxonomy (GTDB): domain Bacteria; phylum Bacteroidota; class Bacteroidia; order Cytophagales; family Thermoflexibacteraceae; genus JAAFHK01. Next base: position 2,208 of record JAAFHK010000042.1, on the reverse strand, counting down.
ACCTTGCAAAAGGCGTTCGGCGTAGGCAGTAATCCGCATCATCCACTGCTTCATTTTTTTGCGTTCGACAGGGTAGCCGCCGCGCTCCGAAAAGCCGTCTTTTACCTCGTCATTCGCCAACACTGTTCCCAAAGCAGGACACCAATTTACGACCGCTTCGGACAAATACGTAAGACGATATTTCAATAAAACGTCCGATTTTTCTTTTTCGGAATAACTTTTCCATTGTGCCGCCTTAAAAAAAAATACATCTTCATCACATACTGCCTGCACTTTCTCATTACCATTTTGCTCGAATTCGGCTATCAAAAGTCCAATGTTTTCGGCTTTGTCGGTTTCTTTGTTGTACCAACTTTCGAATAATTGGCAGAAAATCCATTGAGTCCAACGGTAAAAATCGGGCGAAGAAGTTTGTACTTCGCGCGTCCAATCATAGGAAAAACCAATTTTGGCTAATTGTTTTTTGAAAGTATCAATGTTTTTGGCAGTCGTGATGGCAGGGTGTTGCCCTGTTTCGATGGCGTACTGTTCGGCAGGCAAGCCAAACGAATCGAAACCCATCGGGTGCAAAACGTTAAAACCTTTGAGGCGTTTGTAACGGCTAATGATGTCCGAAGCAATGTAACCCAGCGGATGCCCCACGTGCAAACCCGCCCCCGAAGGATAAGGGAACATATCTAAGACATAATATTTGGGTTTTTCGGACTCGTTTTCAACCTTATACGATTGATTTTCAGCCCAATACCTTTGCCATTTGGCTTCTATTTCTTGGTGATTGTATTCCATTTTTTATGATAAGTTTGTAAGTTTTTTAGTGTAAGAATAATTATTTGGGCAAATTTTCAATATCTCCCAAATCCTTTTGTCGACCTGTTGCCAATTTATTTTTTTTGAGGTTCTCTAAATCCAAAAAATTGACTTTTAATCCCTCAAAATCGGCATTTATGCAATGTTTAAAACATTCCGAAAATTGCAAACCTGTTACGGAAGTTAAAATATCAATTCGCACAGGTTCATAACCTAATTGCACTATCAAATCCTCTTTCAAAAAATCTTGTGTAGTAATGTTCAGATTTGAAAACCCAAATTCTTTAAGAACCTGAATAATTTTTTCGGCATTTTGGCTCGAAACCCCAATCCAAACATCAATATCACCTGTGTAACGTGGATAACCATGAAAGCCTACGGCATACCCGCCCACAATCATGTACTCAACTTGTTTGGCGTTGAGCAATTCGATAAACTCGCTGAAGTCTTGATTGAGTTGCATAATTAAAGGATTGTAAGCGATAAAACTCGATGGCTTCTAAACGTTCTTGAGGGCTTTTTTGTAACCAAAAAAGGTAATTTTTAGGTTCTTCGCCCAAACGAAATACAATTATTTTTGAACGATCTAATCGTGGCGTATCCATTTTTCTAATTTTTTGCAAATTTAGGGAAAAAAAGCTATTTTTCTGTATTGCTTATCATAAACAACAGCGGATTTTAATAAAAAACACACGAAATTTTTTCAAATCTCAATTTTTTTATTGCAAACTTTGTAAGGCAACAATGCCTTTTTTGCACCAAAAAACTACTTTTTCTGTATTTTCTTTGATCAAAGCCTTGTCTTTTTTGCTCCAAAAACTTTTGGCTTCGCCAATTAATTCCAACAAAACTTCAAAATCCAAAAAACGAAGCGTAGAAATCATTTTGTGAGTTATTTTCCTAAATTCTTCATAATCTTCACCGTTTAGAGATTCGATATATTGCGTTTGGAACTCCGTGAAGGCGTGTGTGGTGAGGCGTACAAATTCGTACAAAACTTGTTTTTCATTTCCCGCCAAAGCCTGAACTTGGCTAAGGCTAAGAAAATTAATTTTAGGTAAAATCATCGTTTCGTCTGCTTTTTGACCTATATCTTGGTGAGTATATTGTTTTATTTTTTCATAAAAATCTTGAATCGCAAAAGGCTTTCGGATAAAATCGTTAATGCCTATGCCTTGCATTTGTGCCTCAACTTCTTCCCAACTATCGGCTGAAAGGGCAATAATGGGCAAATCTGCCATGCTGTACTGGTTTCGAATTTCTTTTGCCGTTTCATAACCGTTCAGGACAGGCATTTGCAAATCGAGAAGCAAAAAATCATATTTTTTGTTTTTGAGCTTTTCCAAAACCATTTTTCCATTGCTCACCATTTCGCTTTGTGCTTTCCAACGTTTTAGAAAC
>JAAFHK010000419.1 GCA_013297565.1 Cytophagales bacterium | reverse complement strand
AAAAAGTATTTTGAACGAATTGGTAGAGGCAAAAGAAGGAAAAATGATTCCGCTGCGTCATAGCGAATTTTGGACTGCCATGTTCGTTTTGGTTTTTGTTTCATCAGGTTTATTGGTTATTTACAAAAGCGTTTCGCTTAAAGAAACCGCCATTTCGGTGGTTGCTTTTATAGCGTCTATGAGTTTATTGAGTGTTTTTACGGCTTTTATGAATGAAATTACTTTTTTGGGTACTGACAAAATATCCTTGATTTCAATTATTGGTATGTATGCTTTTGTCTTGGTGCAGGGTTTAAGTATTTTTTCAGCAAGTTCTTATTCACGCTTCAAAATCGTTTGCTTGATTCTTGCCAATGTGGGCGCACCCTTTATTTTTATGCTTATTAGTGAATTGCTTAGGGACATTACAGGTCGAACCTTTTTTGGTGGTCATAGCCCTGAACCCGAATTTTGGCTGGGAATTTTAGCCTATTTTGTGGTATTTATGCCTCTTTTCCGCAATTTGTATATGCGTTCGCAAGCACTTCCTAAAAATTGATTTGTCTATTTTATTACACTTTTTATTCAAAAACCAATATTTTGTCCGTCTTACTTGTTGTAAGGCGGATTTTTTTTATTTTTACAACCTTTTACTTAATTTTTTCTCAAAACTTATTTCTTTTATGGTCAATTATAGCTTGAGCAACCTGCCTGAACGCACGTTAAAACCACGTGATAGCGGTTTTACTATGGTCATGGACAAAGGATTGAGCCTTCGGGAAGCCGAAGATTTGGTCGAAACCGCAGGCAATTATATCGATATTATCAAACTCGGCTGGAGTACGTCTATGCTAACTGCCCGATTGGACGAAAAACTGCAAGTGTATAAAAATGCAGGAATACCAGTTTATTTGGGAGGTACGCTTTTCGAAGCTTTCGTAATTCGCAAACAGTTCGAGGATTATAGGCGTTTGCTTGACAAATACCAACTCACACACGCCGAAGTATCGGACGGTTCGATAGAAATGCCGCATGACCAAAAATGCAATTATATTAGCACCCTTGCCAAACAAGTTACGGTACTTTCGGAGGTCGGTTCAAAAGATGCAGAAAAAATTATTCCCCCTTATAAATGGATTCAACAAATGAAAGCCGAATTGCAAGCAGGCGCTTGGAAAGTGATTGGCGAGGCTCGAGAAAGCGGATCAGTCGGGCTATTTCGATCAACAGGCGAAGTTCGATCAGGCTTGGTGGAGGAAATTCTCACCCAAATTCCTTTCGAAAAAATTATTTGGGAAGCCCCTATCAAGGCACAGCAGGTTTGGTTTATCAAATTCATTGGAGCAAACGTCAATTTGGGCAATATTCCTCCAAACGAGGTCATTCCTTTGGAAACCATTCGGCTGGGTTTGCGAGGCGACACTTTTGATTGGTTTTTGGAAAAAAAGAACGAAAAATTTTCCTTTAATCCCGAACGTGATGGTGTTTAGTTCAATGTAAAACGCCATTTCATATTGATTTTACAGGTGAAAACCACCTGCAAAGGCATGAATGGCTATCAAGCCTTGCGGGTCGTTTAAAAACCCGCAAGGTCTAAATATTTTGAGTATAAAATACTGAAAATCAATTGTTTAGCACGCACTACAAAATTTGCTACAAACTTCTTTTTATACCTTTTCGAAAAACTATCTTTTAGCATGATCTTAAAACACAAACTATTTATTGGTCTATTCGCTGTTCTTTTTTTGTTCGATTCGTGCCAAATAAGTAAGGACTCGAAAGGTACAAAACCTCTCCAAACGATTGCTATAGGTTCTTGCAGTCAGCAAACTTCACCACAAAACTACTGGCAAGTCATAGGCGCTACCAACCCCGAATTATGGATTTGGCTGGGCGATATTGTTTACTGTGATACTTACGACATGGACAGTATGCGCAGAACCTATAAAGAATTTAAACAGAATATTGATTATCAATCATTTATAAAAAAAACCTCCGTCATTGGGGTCTGGGACGATCACGATTACGGACTCAATGACGGGGGCAAAGAATACAGCAAACGCCAAGAAAGCAAGGAACTTTTGGTGGATTTTTTGGACATTCCGCCCGACAGCCCCATTCGCCAACACGAAGGCGTATATGGCAGTTATACTTACGGAACAGCCGATCAGCAAGTCAAAGTTATTCTCTTGGATTGTCGCTATTTTAGGGATTCACTTACGTATGCAAATGATGGCGTAAATCGTTACAAACCTAACTCTGAAGCGGATAATGGAACTATTCTGGGTGAGGAGCAGTGGGCTTGGCTTGAAAAAGAACTGACGAATAGCGAAGCCAAAATACACCTTATCGGGAGTGGAATCCAAATTATTGCCGAAGAACAGGGTTTTGAAAAATGGGCTAATATGCCAAAAGAACGCAAACGTTTTTTTGATTTATTGGAAAAAACAAAACCCCAAAATACGGTTTTGATGAGTGGCGACCGCCATATTGCCGAAATTTCGAAAATGGATTTGCCAAATTTACCCTATCCGCTTTATGAAATTACCGCCAGCGGACTTACGCACACTTGGGACAAAGAACGCATTGAACCGAACCGACACCGAGCCAGCAAACTGCACGTTTCTACCAATTTTGTCTTTTTTAAGATTGATTGGGCAAAAGAACAGCCACAGCTGAAGGTGGAAATTCGCAATATGAAAAATACGATTTTGGAAGAACTTAATATAAACTTTACAAAATGAAAAATACTTTTGCCTGTCTAATTTTTGTCTTTATGAGTTTTGCTCTTTTTGCTCAAAACCAAGCCGAATTGCCTGCGGGAACTTGGCGAGCCACTATCAAAGGGGCGATAAAGGAAATTCCTTTTTTGCTCGAAATCAAAAAAACAGCCTCAAAAAGCTATGAAATTGATATTTTGAATGGGAAAGAACGTTTGTCATTAAAAGAAATTCAGCAGAACGGAAACCAGATTACCGTACCTTTGCATATTTTTGATGCGCAAATAGTAGCTACTTTGAACCCAGAAACAAATATTCTGGAAGGAGTTTTTCAAAAACTATACACCAAACAGCCTTACGAATTGCCTTTTAAAGCCGTTTTTGGTCAAAAAGATCGCTTTGTGAAAAACAGCCAAAAAACCAAACAAAGTTTTACAGGCAAATATGAGGTTGAGTTTATGTTTGCCAACGGAATTACTAAAGCAGTGGGCGTTTTTGAGGAAAAAAATGGTATTTTGGAAGGAACTTTCCTCAGTCCTACAGGAGATTATCGGTTTCTGGAAGGCGTAGTTTTTGGGACAAATTCGGGTGATTCCTTGCAAATGTCTTGTTTTGATGGCGAACATTTATATCTTTTTGAAGCAAAAAGGGACGAAAAAGGAGAAATTTTAGAAGGCATTTTTTATTCTGGCAGAGGGCAGGGCGTTCGATGGACTGCCAAACGAAATGAAAATGCCAAACTGCCCGATGCTTACGCTTTAAGCGAAAATATCAAGCCTGATGCCAAAATCGATTTAACTTTTCCTGCCATCAAAGGCGGAGTTTTCTCGACAAATGATGCCAAATACAAAGGAAAACCTTTGATTATTCAACTCTTTGGCACTTGGTGTCCCAATTGCATGGACGAAACGCAATTTTTGGCAAAATGGTACAAGGAAAATTCCCAAAAAGGAATCGAGCTGATCGGCTTGGACTTTGAGTACAAAAACGATTTGGAATATGCAAAAAACAGGGTTCAAAAAGTCATAAATCGCTTTAGTGTAACCTACGATTTTGCTTTTGCGGGCGATATTTCGGAAGAGAATCGCCAAAAAGCTAT
>JAAFHK010000418.1 GCA_013297565.1 Cytophagales bacterium | reverse complement strand
AATGACATTGTGCGGCAATTTTGAACCAGCCCCCAAACGCTGATTATCGACCTTTGAAAAATAATATTGCAAATTGATCCCACCGCAGACTGGCGCAACGGCTTTCAAAATACCCAAAAGATATTTTCCATCAAGGTCTTGGGCATAATCGTAAGAGTTCAAAAACGAACGTCGGTCGAGAAAAAGGTGTTTATTCGTTTCCCTTCGCCCCACTATACACATGGCATTGGTGGCGTGATCCCATTCTGAACGGGGCTCAAAAAGCGATAAAGCCCGCAACTTCACTTCTTCATGCACTTTTTCGGCACTTTGATGACTATTAACAAGTAAAAAACGCCTCGAACGTTCTTTGGCATTGTAAGCAAGCGATTTTCCGAAAACTACTTTATTTTTTTCGTGCAAGATTTTATTCGAATCAGACAATACTTTTTCGTCATAAAAATCGATTTCGTCCCTTGTGGTGTCGTGCAAAGCACCTAAAAATTGCGTATTTTCGGGAATAAAAATGCCTTTTTCTGCCAAACCTTTTCGAACCTCGGGCTTATTCGCCATTGCCGCCGCAATTCGGGCATTGACCGAACCTGCCCGCCCGCTGCAAGCACCGCAATCGTAAGCCGCATAATGCGTATTATTCACACTGCTTGCCCCATGTCCTACCAAATAAACTAAATCCGAAAAATTTTGATTAAGTCCAATGCTTTTTAGCAAACCTTCAATCCGATCAACCATTTCCGAAATAGTAAAACCGACTTGCAAACCATGATCATGGACAGGTTCGTCGCCACACTCAAAACAAAGCTCGGCATCATGATCCATGTGTCGAAAAGAAGACACCAAAGCAGGAGTTTCGGAAGGTTTAAAAATATTCCATGCCAGCTGCACCGCCGACCAAAAACCCATAGTTTGGGAAATAAACCAACCACCAAGCAAATTTTTACTTTGTCGGCTAAAAAGGGCATCATGAACGTGATGCGGTTTTCGAGCCTTACTTTCTTTGATCAAATATTTGGGATTGACAGGCGCAGGGCAGGATTTGGTATAAAATTTTCCGTTTTCGGGCTGAAAATAAAACTCCATATTAAAAAAACCCGCCGTACCGAAGGTTTGGATATTGCCAAATTGTTCGAGATAACGGCGCAAAGAACAAATCCGATCATCGATGCAAAAAACAGCCTGAAAATCGTATTTTTCTACTTTTTTTGTCAATTCGGGCGCTATCTGCAAGCCTTTCAAGACCTGATCGTACAGCGTCCATTCGTAAGCCTCTTGCCAAAGGGCATAGACCTCGAACAGTTCGCTTCGTTTGACGGGCGAAAAAGCGGTATAACCTGTTCTTCCAAACTATACACCAATGCCGTCCAGCCATTTTCGTTAAATTTTCGATCCAGCGCATCGATTTCTAACAGTAATTCGAAAACAATGAAATCGTGCAAAGAAATATGCTTTTTATCCAAAAGTGTTTCAGGGTGTTTTTCCAAAACCGCCACCATACCTGACCAGCCCGCATGGGCAAATTGTTGATCGAAAAGGTATTGTTCATAAAGGCTTTCATCACCAACCAAAATTTTCAACAGGCTTTCCATACTACAGTCCGTATGCAGAAGCAAATGCCGAACTCTCGAACTTTTGAAAATTTTGACCCAAAAACTGTTTCGTTCGAGTTCTTTGATCGCCCCCAAAAAAGTTTTGCTTTCGGTCGGAAATTTTTCCATCGCAATGCCCTGATCCACATAACTCCCTACAAAACGAAACAAAAAACTATGCACTTCTTTCTCAATATTGATCCAATACTGCCGCATCCACACATGATGCAAATACCCCAAGCGGTTTCGCCAAGCCGTATCGTACTGTTCTTGCAAAAGTTTGTGTTTCCACGTAGTCAAGCCCCCTTTTCCTTTTTGCTCTGCAATGATTTTGTCCAAAACCGCATGGCTAATTTTATTTTTGGCGTATAACTTACGGTATTCTTTGAGGTGCAAATAGGTCTTATAACCAAAATAAACCGAAGCCGTTTCGAGCGCTTCGTGAAAAGGCAAATTTTGAAAAGGTTTCAAAACATTGTCATTGATAAAATCTTTTAAAGGATTTTGGTGAGGAAGATAGTGTCGCAAACGCTGCAAAACGGCTTCTTCCTCAAATATTTGAGTATTCATATTGAATTTTTTTAAAATGGAAATTTAGCTTTTGGGCTTTCTTATTTTTAAGCACAAAATATATAGTTAGGAACAAGCCGAAAAAGCCAAAAACAATCTTTATTCATAAAAACCTCTTAATTGCTTATTATTTAAACAGTTTTAGAGTTTTTTACGAAAAATTTTAGCCTTTTAGGTCTTCTTAACCTATCAAAATGTATGGCAATAGGAAAAAATCAAGGTGTTTTCAGCACATGGGACAAACGGAGCAAATACGTTTCCGTAAGCCTCAATCAATGTTTGCACCGCTAAAAAAGCAGGGAATTATATTTCGTAGAAAATGAGGGAGTGAAAATGCAGGTAACGGGGCAAAGCGGCAAACCTATCGAAAGTTTGAACAAAATTGCCACTAAGGTCAAGTTTAGCCTGAAACCATTGAGAAGCAAGAAGTATTTCGAATACAAATTCAAGATTTCCCTCATGAGTAGGCGGAGGTAATAACTGGCGTTTTACTTTTTTAGCCTTACCAATTTGGTTCTGTTCGCCACCTTTTTCCTCTTCAGTTTCTTTTTCGGTGCGAGTTTCCTCTTTTTTATTTTCAGCCGTTTTTTCCGCTACAAAATTGAGATTTTGCGGATTACTATTGGTTTGGAAAAGCATAAAAAAGCATATAGCAAGACATAATAAATACCTTGTTGAGCCTTTTTTAGCATATTTTCCTGCTGAAAGCATAAAATTATTGAATAGTTTGCAACAAATGTAAAACAAAAAAAAAGTAATTCAATTTTTTTAACAAAATTGAATTACTTTTTTTCCTTTAAGCATTATAAAGCTGTTGATAATATTCGGTTGCCATTCTGTTTGCCCCAAATTGCGGAACAATGTCATTGACATTGTTTTTGACTATTTCCAACCATTTTTCGTGGTTTTTGTAGTACAGAGGCAATATGTTGGTTTCTAACAAATCATACATGGCTTCGCAATCGTGTTTATCTTGTTGGTGATAAGGCATTCCTTTTTCGACTGCCTGAATCAAAAATGCGTTATTGGGGTGTGTTTGGGCATATTCAGGCACCCAACCGTCAGGCACAGAAAGGCTAACCGATCCGTTCATGGCGGCAGTCATACCACTTGTTCCTGAAGCTTCACGGTACATACGCGGGGTATTGAACCATACGTCCGAGCCGCGCTTGAGCATTTTTGAGAGTTGCAATTCGTAACCAACCAAAACTGCACAATTTGTGATTTTTTCGACCTTTTCCATGATCGAGTTGAAAGTCGAAATGGCTTGCATATCACTTGGATAGGGTTTTCCAGCCCAGATCAGCTGAATAGGAAATTCGGAATTGGAAATAAGTTTCACAAAGCGTTCCATATCGTACATCAGCAAATCGGCTCTTTTATAACCTGCAAAACGCCTTGCCCAAACCAAAGTTAGGACATTTGGATCAAAAATTTTGCCTGTTTGGTTTGCTACGATCTCGAAAAGTTCGCTTTTCATTTCTTTTTTGCGATTATCGACAGTAGCCAAATCATTTTTTTCTGCCGCTTTGCAAAGTTCTTTGTCCGACCAGAATTTGTGATTTTGGGCATTGGTAATTGCCTTGATTTGGCAAATATCTTTTTGATCGCCCCACATTTCCCTCGAAACTTCGCCATGCAACTGC
>JAAFHK010000416.1 GCA_013297565.1 Cytophagales bacterium | reverse complement strand
CCATCTTCGTCATTTCGTCCCAAAGACCAATTCTTTTTGATTTCGGAATAAACCTCCCAGCGCGCGCCCTGAAAAGATTCGTCATTGCAAAGCATCATATAATGGGCATCTTCGGCTTTCATGATCAAATCTACAGTTCCGTCCATGCGGTTTGTAGAATTGTTGCCTTCCACTTTCATCGAAATATTACTTGGTGGGCTATTATCAACCATAATCACGCCCATGTGATTCTGGGTCGCATTTCCAGCTTTGTCCCTAAACTTCACATATACCATTTTTTGCCCATCACCTTCGGGCGTAAAAACCCAATTAGGAATCACAATTTCGTATTTTCGCCAAGTAGCTCCCGCAAACGAAGCATCATTGCTTAACATCATTTCGGTAGCCCCAATAGCCGATACGTTGATATTGGCAACAGGATTTTTGGCATACCGATTCCCATTATCAACCACTACTCTACAGTCTTCGGGAGGCTTAGTATCCACCCAAATATCGTCCGAAATTTTGGTACTTCGGTTGCCTGCATCGTCCATAAACTGAACCTCTACATAGGCTCGCCCATCAACTTCAGGCAAATCTATTTCATAAGTTTCTTGATAAGGCACCCACTCAGAAAGCGTACTAATAAACATTTTGCTTGCCCCGACAGCGTGCATATTGAGGGTAACTCGGTGTTTATTGGTAAATTCAGCCCCATTATCGACCTGCACTTTGGTTTGTTCGGGAGCAGTCCTGTCGAGTGCAATTTCTGCCGAAACAGGTTCGGAAATATTTCCCGCCAAATCTTTGAAGCGGGCATACACCGTTTTTTTACCATCGCTATTAGGCAAAACCCAAGTTTTAGAATCCCTTTTATACGGCTCCCAAGGGTCGGTTGCTTTGAACTCGCGCGTATTGGATATTTGCATTTTTTCAGCTTCTGTGGCGCTTACCTCCAGCGTAACTGTCCCACGCAAGGAATTGGTAACGGTTTTTCCCCCATCAATCACAATACCACAGTCCGTAGGCGGCGTAACGTCCCACTGAATTTTGGCTTCCACAGGGCGCGTTTCACTCCCATCGGTCAGCCGAAATTTCACAAAAAGAACCTTAAATCCTTTTGCTCCTTCAAAAACCCATTTAAACGTATTCCGAGCCACCTGCCAAGTCCCATTCTTAAAACTTGGGCTGGTGCTTAACATCATTTCTTTGACGTTTTTGGGGTACGCAATTTGCAGATCGACACGCCCTTCGGGGTCGTTGGTAAAACTTGCCCCATTATTAATGGTCATTTTATACTGCTCACCGTCTTGGGCAAACGCAAACTGCACCAAAAACATAAGCCCTAAACAAAGCGATAAAGTCCTCATAGTGATCATTCCTATATTTCCTTGCATTTTATTTTAGGATAAAACGGTAAAAAATACATTGTAATACAAAATTATATAAAAAATCAATACATTTTACTAATTTCTTGTCCTTCCAAAGTCAAATAATGCGCAAACATATCGACCGTAAGGCAAGAGTGTATGGGCAAAATTCCTACCAAAGAACCCAAAGGATAACGCTGGAAATCTTCGGGCTGGCAACTGATAATGCCATGTTCCTGTGAAATACTAACCAAACTATTTGAGGAAAAAGTCCATTTTCCGTTCTCAAGATGAACCATTTTGCCAAAATACATTTTTTTATCTTCATCAAAAAGCAAATCTTTTGAAAAATGCACCGCCCCACCATGCACTACCATCTGGTTTCGTTCGGGGTGATGAGCAACTACAGGACAAGCCACCGCAACGGCAATCTGTTCTTGTTCGCAAGAACCAATTTGGGCTTGCATCAGGTCATAAAAAACAAAATTACCAACGCGAACTTCCTCAATTCCTTCAAAATTTTCGACCAAACTGCAAGAAGGCGTATCACCTATAGAAAGTGCCAAATTTTTATTTTTGTGCGAAAAATACTGTTTCAAAGCCATCATTTTCCGCAAACTTACTTGATGAATGTCCAAAACGGCTTGTTTGGTACGACACTTATAGGTATGTCCGTTGTGTGCTAAAAAACCTTGCCAAACTATTTTTCGTCCCTTTTCAATTTTTTTCGCAAAGGCTTCAATTTCGCTAATCCGATCTACGGCAATCCCTGTTCGGTGATAGCCTGCATCTATTTTTAGCCAAACGTGAATATTTCGACTTAGGTTTTGTTCCAAAAAAGGGATTAAATCTGTACCAGTAAGCACAATTTGGATTGTAACATCGAATGGCATGGAATTTAAAACCTTGATTTCCAGAGGATTGAACGGAAAAGCTACCGTAATATCTTTCCAGCCTGCTTGCACAAAATATTCCGCCATTTCCCAAGACGAAACCGCAATCGTTTCGATGCCAAAATCTCGAAACCAATTTCCAATCTCGACAGACTGGTGTGTTTTGAAGTGCGGACGCAGAAGGGTCTGCGTTTTTTGAGCCTTTGCACACATCATTTCTATATTTCGCAAACATTTTGCCTTGTCCAAGAGCAAAGTCGGGCGTGTGATTTGGTCAAGATAAGTCATAATGGAATTTTGGCTTACAAGTGTTATTTTTACAAAATTACCAAACTTTCCCAAATTGTAGATAATTTGCGAAAATTTTTGCTGTTTTTTGCAAAAAAACGTTTTAGGAAAATCAGGGTAATCAAGACAAAATTTGCAATAAAAAGGTTAATTTTGCTGTTTCTAACTCAAAGGTTGTTGTAAAACGAACATTCTTGTTCGTTTATGTAGCCAACAAGAATGTTCGCTGTACATATCCATCTGTTGATTGAAAATAAACGTTAATAAAAAGGCTCAAATTATGAAAAAACATATACTCAAAATTTGTTTGTTTGGTTTATTCTTTTGGCAAACCTTACAGGCACAAGACCCCCAATTTACCCAGTTTTTTCTTTCGCCTTTGTACCTGAATCCTGCCATGACAGGCACGACTGATCAGTTTCGCTATTCTCTGCATCACCGTAGCCAATGGTTGGGCGTGGAATCGTCTTATTTTAGCACCAATGCCGCCGCCGAAGTCAATGTTGAGAACTGGCGAAGCGCTTTTGGCTTGATGCTTCAGCACGACTATGCAGGTACAGCAGGAATCCAACTCATGAATGTAACAGGTTCGTATTCATTTTTAGTTCCTTTGAAGCGCTGGGCTTTGCGTTTGGGTTTGCAGGGAAGCATTATGAACCGCAGTGCTACCATGAATAATCTGCTTTTTGTGAGCCAAGTTCGAGATGATGAACCTGATGTTTTTGAGGGCTATGGTAGCGGAAGTATATTTTTTGCCGATTTTTCGGCGGGAGCATTGGTTTATAATAGCAATGTTTGGCTGGGTGTGGCGGCACAGCACATTGCCGAACCAAATCAAAGTTTGGTAGGGGCGGGGGGAGGCAATTTGCTCCGCAAATACTCGGCTCATGCAGGCGGAAATTTTGACATTAATACCATCAATGGCGGAATTACTTTGATGCCCAGTGTACTTTTCAAGATGCAAGGGGCTGTTTATCAACTCGATGCAGGAACAAGGGTGCTGTTTGAGCATTTTCCTGTTAGCATTGGGGCGGCGTATCGTGGAATCCCTTTTTTGTCCTACAAAGGCACACTTCAGCAAGATGCGGTAGCTTTTATGGTTGGGTATGAATGGAATGGTTTTACGATGGGCTATAGTTATGACCTTACTATTTCGGGTTTAGCCCCTTATTCGGGCGGTTCGCACGAAATTGCTATAGTTTATGAACACACTTCAAGACGCTACAGAGAAACTCGTAGTGTAAAGTGTCCTATTTTTAAGAAAAAACCCGATAATTTTCGGT
>JAAFHK010000415.1 GCA_013297565.1 Cytophagales bacterium | reverse complement strand
GGACAGGGAAAACCGAATTTGTTATGCTTGTATCTCAAGTCGCACCAATCCCGAAATTTTGGACGATTTTGCTAAAAAAACAGGTTTCGAAATCGTTAGTTTCGATTCGGTGGATCAGAACGAAAAGGCAATTTACCATACAAACGTCATGATGTGTGTAGGAAAAAAATATGTGGTAATTGGTTTGGATACCATTCCAAATGCGGCTGAACGCCAAAAAGTGGTAGAGGCAATTACGCAAACAGGGAAAGAAATTATTGAATTGACAAACGATCAAATTAACCGTTTTGCGGGAAATATGCTGGAGGTGATGGACGAAAAAGGCAAGCAAAAATTGGTCATGTCGGAACAGGCTTTTAAAAGTCTGAACACAAAGCAAATTGCCCAAATTGAGCAATATGCCCAAATAATCCATGCTCCGCTTTACACTATCGAAACCAATGGCGGAGGTTCGGCGCGTTGTATGTTGGCGGAAGTTTTTTTGCCAAAGAAATAATATTAAAAATAAAAACCCGCATTTTTTTGATATTATGCGGGTTTTTTAGGTTTTTATTTTTTTTACTTATACGCCTTCAGTTTTTTCAATTAGGTTTTGAGAAGAAAAACTATAAACTGCTTGTTTGCGCTGTATTAAAATTGGTTGTCATCGAACCTTTTAATTGCGATATCAACATTCTTATAATTTTTATCGTTTTTTCCGAACTCAAAATTTTGCCAATATTTTCAAATAATTCCGCTTCGGTTCTGATAGAAATTGGATAAAATAGTTCAGTAGGTACTGTATAATCTACTAAAAGAACAGGATAAACTTCAGGTAGATTGTATTTTAAAGTCATGAGCAGGTAACGATAATTTTTCAAAGCAGGTGCTAATATGTGGAAATGCACAATTACAAGATTATTTTCGTCTATTTCATCTCTTACTTCACCTATAATTAAATTTTTGGTTTTTTCTCCCAAAATACCTGCCTGCTCACGTAAAATAGTAATAGGCAATTTGATCGGATTTTCCGATGAAATTTTATCCAATTCTGACGACCAAAGATTTTGCATAATTTTTATAAATTTAAGGTAAAACGAATGGGCAAATGATCGGAAATTTTGTCATCAATCGTGCCGTTTTCTTTTAAAAACGAAGAAATTTGATTTTGGGTTATAATATTCAAAGAGGTTTTGTCAAAAGAGGGTATGAGTTCAGGACTAATCAAAACTTGATCGAATGTATTCCAAAAATAATTAACAGGTACGGATTTTCGATAATAATATGTTCCTGCCGTTTCCCTATAATCACCCATAAAATTCCACATAGGGTTATAAAAATAGCTATATTCTCGTTCCTTAATTATTCTTTTTTGTTTTAAAGCTATTTTGCTATCCATAACTCCATGAAAACCCTGAGCCGCTATCATACCCGCTTGAAAAGGATTCATATTAAAATCACCTACAATTACTGTTTTTGAGATATTTTCCTGTCGTTCTACGGCTTTTAATTCGCTTCTAAAGGTAGGCGATTCAAACATTTGATTACTATCATCATAGTGTGATTGACTTGGTAAATGCAAAGCCATCAATAAAATAGGTTCAGCCATGGTTGGCGTTTGCAGTTTTTGAATAGTAAAATGTTTGCTTTCATTTATAACAGTTAAATATTGACTATCAAATCTTGTAAAAATACTAATTCGATCACAATTAGAGAAAGATTGATAGAAAAAATTGGTTTTGGGTTGATTAAGTGTATTTAACCAATCGGCAACAGAAATGCGGTTTTCTGCTAAAATCAAAATATCAATTTGTTCCTGATCTACTAAATTTTTCACATGATCGAGCAAGGGCTTTTGATTGATATTCCAAAATAAAAAATTTAGTTTTTGTGGCATTATTTATTGCGGAAAATTGATTTCAAAACAAAAATAAATATTTCCTGAAACAAAACAAATTAAGATAAGAATAACATTTTCTAAAAATATTATTCTTATCTTATTGATTATCAATAAATTGGTAAAATTATATTGGAAAAAATCTTACTTATACGCCTTTAGCTTTTTCAATTCTTCGGCGAAAATTATATTTTATATTTTTTACCTTCAGATAGAGTGGGCAAAATATGCCCAGTCCAAAAAAAATTTGCCAAACCCAAATCAAATTAGCAATTTTGCACAACCGTTTAGATTGGGTAAAAAAAACTTCTATGGCTAACCTTCGAACGCCAAAACATATTTTTGTTACAGGTGGCGTAACTTCTTCTTTGGGCAAAGGCATTATTTCGGCTTCTCTCGCCAAACTTTTGCAGGCACGCGGTTTTTCCGTTACTATCCAAAAGTTCGATCCCTATATCAATATAGATCCGGGTACTTTGAACCCCTACGAACATGGCGAATGTTATGTAACCGAAGACGGGGCGGAAACGGATTTGGATTTGGGACACTACGAACGTTTCCTGAATGTGCCAACCTCGCAGGCAAATAATATTACAACAGGGCGGATTTATTATAATGTAATTACAAAAGAACGGCAGGGCGAATATTTGGGAAAAACGGTGCAGGTAGTGCCTCACATCACCAATGAAATCAAACGCAATTTCTTTTTGCTTTCCGAAACAGGAAAATATGACATTGTAATTACCGAAATTGGCGGTTGTGTGGGCGATATCGAGTCTTTGCCTTTTTTGGAAGCCGTCAGGCAAGCCCGTTGGGAACTGCCACAGGAGGATATTTTGGTCATTCATTTGACCTTGATTCCGTATTTGAAAAAAGCGGGCGAACTCAAAACCAAGCCCACCCAGCACTCCGTCAAACTGCTTTCTGAAGCGGGAATCCAGCCCAATATTTTGGTCTGCCGAACGGAATACCCCATTCCTGCCGAAATTCGCAAGAAATTGGCTTTGTTTTGTAATGTGCATTTGAATGCAGTGATCGAATCTATAGATGCTGATAGCATTTATGATGTGCCGCTTTTGATGAAAAAAGAGAAATTGGACGAAACCGTTTTGCAAAAACTGCATTTGCCGACCAATCAAGAAATAAACCTTGAGGAATGGAAAGCCTTTTTGGGCAAACTCAAAAACCCAACCAGCGAAGTTACGATTGCTTTGGTAGGAAAATACGTGGAACTGCCCGATGCTTACAAATCGATAGCCGAAGCCCTGATCCATGCGGGTGCTACCAACGAATGTAAAATAAATATTCAGTGGATAAAATCGGAAAACTTGGTAAATCAAGCAGATTTGGAACATTACTTGGGCGAAGTTGAGGGTATTTTGATTGCCCCAGGTTTTGGGGAACGTGGCATTGAAGGAAAAATTAATGCTTGCAGGTACGCAAGAGAAAACGATATTCCATTTTTTGGGATTTGCTTGGGAATGCAGTGTGCGGTGGTCGAATTTGCTCGAAACGTACTGGGTTTGGAAAATGCTCATTCTTTTGAAATAAATCCACAGACTCCGCACCCTGTTATTGATATGATGGAAGAACAGAAAAAAATTACGGATAAGGGCGGCACTATGCGTTTGGGTTCGTATCCTTGCGAACTCAAAGACAAAACTTTAGCAAAACAAATTTACGGCAAAAAACGAATCAACGAACGCCACCGCCATCGCTATGAGTTTAATAATCAATATCTTAACCAATTCGTAGAGGCGGGTATAGTTGCTTCGGGCATCAATCCTGATTCGGACTTGGTCGAGATCATCGAACTCCCAAAACACCGTTATTATATTGGTGTGCAGTATCACCCCGAACTCAAAAGTACGGTACTGAATCCGCACCCGCTTTTTGTCCGTTTTGTCAGAGAAGCGATTGGGTATAAGGCAAGATAAAAACCATGAAGGAGAAAGAAAACGGAGATACCGAAAA
>JAAFHK010000414.1 GCA_013297565.1 Cytophagales bacterium | reverse complement strand
ATCATGGATAGCTTGACGCATCAAACCTTTGAGTTACAGGCATTTACTTTTGCTTCGAACAAAACTGATCTCTCCGCACAGGCTCGCAAAGACTTGGATCGGTTGGTTCTTTTTTTGAAAGAAAATAAGGAAACCCGCATCGAAATAGCGGCACATACGGACAACAAAGGCGAGGAAAACTATAATATGGAGCTTTCAACAAGGCGCGCCGAAGAGGTCAGTAGTTATTTGAAAAAACAGGGCATTGATTCTGAACGGCTTGTTGCAAGGGGCTATGGGGAAACTCAAGAACGAGTCCCAAACAGTTCGGAAGCGAATAGGGAAAAAAATAGGCGTGTGGAGTTTAGGATAGTCGAGGCGGGGAAATAATTTATTTTTACCCTTTTATTTGCTTTTTCTGCTAAAAAAAACCATTTTTAGCCCTTAAAAAAATGCAAAACGAACATACTCATGAAACTATCTTTTCAGATTCATTATCATACCATTTGGGGACAGGCGGTCTATGTCTGCGGTTCTTTGCCCGAATTGGGAAATTGGGAAAATGCAAAGGCTTTTCGACTTAGCTCGCAGGGGGGCGGTATTTGGAAAGGCGAAATCGACATATCGGAACATAAGGAGCTAAATTTTGAATACAAATATTTTCTTTTTGAAGAAAACAACCAAAATAGGATTTGGGAATTTGGCGAAAACCGCAAGGCTCGGATTCCTAAAAATATAGACAAGGTAGCCCTGCACGACCATTGGAGTCCGCTACAGGACGAAGAAAATGCCCTTTTTACTTCGGCTTTTACAGAAGTATTGCTTAAACACAATCCTGATCCTTTGCCTAAAAAAACAACAAGCAAGGAAAAAGAAGAAAAAACCACTAAAGTTCGTTTCCAAATTCTTGCTCCGCGCGTAGGTGTAAAATACAGAGTTTGTCTTTTGGGAAATGATGAGGCTTTGGGGAATTGGGACACCAAAAAGGCGGTTCAGTTGAAAACGTATCATTTTCCACTTTGGGAAGCGGAAGTCGAACTGAAAAATCCGAATCAAGTTATTAATTATAAATACGGCATTTACGATCCCGAAACCCAGACCATAAAAACATGGGAAGAAGGCGATAATCGAGTTTTGACATTACCCGATTTGGCAGAAAACAGCCTTTACATAAAAACAGACCGCAAATTCCGCTATCCTTTGGGAAATTGGAAAGGCGCAGGTTTGGCAATTCCCGTTTTCGCTTTGCGAAGCCGAAACGGTTTAGGCGTAGGCGAATTTACAGATTTGAAATTATTGGTCGATTGGGCAGTGAAAACGGGCATGAAAATGATCCAAATTTTGCCCATTAACGATACCGTAGCTACGCACACTTGGAAAGATTCGTACCCTTATGCCGCTATTTCGGTTTTTGCCCTGCACCCTATCTATTTGAATTTGCAAGGAATAGGCAACCTGTCGGCTTCGCTAACGCAGGAGATTATAGACGAGCAGAGAGGCTGGCTAAACGACAAGGAAACGGTTGATTATGAGGGAGTTATGCGTATTAAATCTCGTTTTTTCAAATTAGCCTATGACGAACAACGAAACTCTTTTTTGAAAGAAAAAGAATTTCAAACCTTTTTCGAAGAAAACAAAACTTGGCTAAAACCCTATGCCGCTTTTTCCTATTTGCGGGATTTGTACGGAACGTATAATTACGAAAAATGGGGGCGTTTTGCCAAATACACGCCCGAAATGATCGAAGAAGTTACCAATCCAAAAGGTTCGCAGTATGACGATATTGCGGTTCATTATTTTATCCAATATCATTTGCACCGCCAACTCCTCGATGCCTATACCTATGCCCAAGAAAAACAGGTGGTTTTGAAAGGCGATATTCCGATTGGTATTTTTCGCTACAGCGTAGATGCCTGGGTTTCGCCCGAACTGTATAATTTGGAAAGTCAGGCAGGCGCACCGCCCGACGATTTTGCGGCTACAGGGCAAAATTGGAAATTCCCGACCTATAATTGGGGCGTGATGGCACAGGACAATTACGCATGGTGGCGACAACGCCTTGCACACCTTTCACGTTATTTTGATGCCTTCCGAATTGATCATATTTTGGGCTTTTTCCGAATTTGGGAAATTGACGGCAATGCGGTCGAAGGAATTTTGGGGCAGTTTAACCCTTCGATGGCGCTTGGCAAATCAGAATTGACCAATCGTGGAATCCAGTTTGACTACGAACGTTTTTGCGAACCTTTTATTCGTCGCCACACCTTGCGAAATATTGTGGGCGAGGAAACGGACTATGTGATTAGCACTTTTTTGAACGAACCGCGATCAGGGCATTACAAATTCAGACCTGAATTTAAAACCCAAAAACTGATCGAAGCCTATTTCGAAAAGCAAAACGAGGAGGCAGGAATCGAGCAGATTGCCCGAAATATGCGTTTGAAAGAAGGGCTGTTCCGTTTGGCGGCAGAGGTGATTTTTTTGGAAGCGCCTTTCAGCAATGGAGAAGCCTTTAACCCACGCCATACTTTCCAAAAAACGCAATCTTATCAATATCTTAGCGAATCGGCAAAGCAAATTTTGAACGATTTGTATATTGATTATTTCTACAAACGGCACGAAATTTTCTGGAAAGAACAAGCCATGACCAAACTGCCCGCTATCACGAAAGCTACCAATATGCTGGTTTGTGGTGAAGATTTGGGTATGGTGCCTGATTGCGTGCCGCCAACTATGGAGGAATTGGGCATTTTGAGTTTGAACATTCAGCGTATGCCCAAAGACCCCAAGCGCGAGTTTGGACACCCTGCGGACTATCCGTATTTGTCGGTCGGGACTCCCTCAAGCCACGATATGAGTACCATTCGGGGTTGGTGGGAAGAGGATAAAGCCCAAATTCAAAAGTTTTATAACCAAATTATGGGGCATGGCGGACAAGCACCGTATTTTTGCGAGGCATGGATTGTGCGTGAAATTATAGTTCAGCACTTGTATTCGCCTTGTATGTGGGTAGTTTTTCCTATCCAAGACCTGCTGGGCATGGACACCAAACTGCGGCGTGAGAATGCAAAAGCCGAACAGATTAATGTGCCTGCCAACCCAAATCATTATTGGCGTTACCGTTTGCATCTCAATATCGAAGATTTATTGGCGGCTGAAGATTTTAATACTGATTTGGCAGAATTAGTAGCCCATTCGGGGCGTTCGGCAGAATATTAGGTAAGCAAATCCGCAAAATATTGTTCTTTTTCAATTTTTCCTTACTTTTGGGCTATTCGACAACATTTAACCTTTTCAGAACTTGAGTAACGAATCTTTTAGCAACCGTTGGGGTATTATTTTGGCTTCGCTGGGCATGGCAATCGGGGCGGGCAATTTGTGGCGTTTTCCGCGTTTGGCGGGACAGTATGGCGGAACATTTATTATTTTGTTGGTCTTTTTTTTGGTTTTGTGGTCAATCCCGATCCTCATGGCGGAGTTTTCGATTGGCAAAAAATTTAAAAAAGGCGTAATTGGTTCATTTTCAAGCATTGGCGGACGAAAAACCACATGGATGGGCGTTTTCATGCTCCTATGTTGTATGGGAATTACCTTTTATTATTCGGTCGTTACGGCTTGGGGAATGCGGTATTTGGTTTTGGCAAGCGAACAAGTTTGGTTGAGCTGGACGGGCGGCTTTTCCCTTGCCGATGCCCTTAAAGCTGATCCTCAATACCTTGATAATCAGTGGAATGCCCTTTCGAATGGAAGTTATACTACAGTGGCTTTTCATATCGGATCGGTCGTTTTATCTGCTTTGGCACTCTACAGGGGCGTTCAGCAAGGTTTGGAATTGATCAATAAAATCCTCATTCCTGCTTTGTTCGTTTTGTTGCTTTTTATCGT
>JAAFHK010000413.1 GCA_013297565.1 Cytophagales bacterium | reverse complement strand
ACGCGCCATACGGCGGATTGCCCACAACCAAATCAAACCCCACCCCGTCCCTCCCCAAAGGAGAGGGCGAAAAGGCTTGCGAAAATTCCTTTTGCCAATCAAAAGCCCGATGATCTACGGTTTTATCACTGATCAATGAATTGCCGATTTTGATGTTTTGGGAAAGAACGCCACTTTTTTCGAAAAGCCTTTTTTGGCAAATATGAACTGCATTTTCGTCCAAGTCTACTCCATAAAGGTTATTTTCTACGATCCAATTTTGCGGATTGGGAAAATTGGGTAAATGTTTTTGGTATAAAAGCAAGACGAAATCAAAAATTTCCAATAAAAATGCCCCTGTTCCGCAGGAAGGATCGAGGATTTTGAGATCGGGCAGGCGTTCAAATTCCGTAAAATCGGCAAAAATTTCTTCGACCATAAATCGGGTAATGCGGTTAGGGCTATAAAAAATCCCCTCCCGTTTCCGAAAATCAAGATCGAGGCTTTGTTCGTAGTCTTGCATAAGGCTTTAGTTTTCCAATCCATAGAGTTTGTGAACCGCACTTTCTATTTCATTTTCAATCTGCTCTATTTGGTTTGCGTGTTCGTCTTTTTCTTTGTATAAAAACAATAAAGAATTGACTAATTCTACAATTTGATCGTACAATTCTTTTTCCATAAGATCGGAAAAATCAGGAATTTTAATTGGAATTTCAGAAAAATACTGTTTCGTGCAAGTAATCCAACCGCCTCGAAACGTATTACTCATCTGTTCCAAAAAATTAAAAAGCAATTTCGAATTGAGCAACCCTAATAAATATTGTTTGCTAATAGCTTGATTATCAATCTTTAAGCTAAAACCTCCACCCGCCATGAGGGTATATTCGTTTTTGTTATCAGGCAAAAAAGCAAACAAACCCCGATTTGCCAATAAGGGAATCAATATATCACTTTCAATATGCGTTTTCAAACTGCGAGCCGCACTGTATTCGTACCATTTTCCGTTTTGTTTCCGCAAAGAAAGAGTATCTTTTTTGGAAAATAAATATTGATAAGTTAAAGGATAACAGGTAGCAAAAACTTCTTCGGATAGAATTTCTGTTTTGCCATCTTTGATTTCATAAGGAAAAATTACGTAATATTCCCATTTTTCACGAAAATAATAACGGCTAAAATCGGTAGCAAAAATAGCCTTTTTCAGAATGTCACTTTCCAATGCTATTTTTTCGCCCAAACCATTTTCATAAATAATTTCTTCTAATTGCTTGACAATGAATATATTATCATTTCCTGTACTCGAACCTCTCGACATTTGGCAAGGCAAATCGATTAACCGTATGCCTTTGTTTTTCAAATTTTCTCTTTCATTTTGTTCTTTATTTGTTCCAAAAATCCAAGTATTTTCTTCTAATTTTTCCGCAGGATAAACTTCGTAAGAAATTTTGGTATCCGTACCGAGTATCGCAGGATTAACTTCGGCGTACTTGAACTTTGTATAATTTTTTTTGCCTAAAAACAAAGTACAAGTATAAATAGTGGCATTTTCAAAAACTTGGTAATGTCCAAAATTAACTAATTGCCTCAAACTTTTATGGCTTGCCAAAAAGTGTCGCAAACCTTGTCCGTAGTCGGTTGTAAAAAACTTGTTTGGCAAAATGAAAGAACATAAACCATTGTCTTTCAATATATTATATCCTTTTTCGACAAACAAAACATACAAATCGTAATAGCTTGTTTGCGCCGTTTGGTAATTTTCTTTGAAATATGAAATTGCTTTAGGATTCGAATTGTGTAAAACTTGCATACGAACATACGGCGGATTACCCATAACCAAATCAAACTTCCCAAACGAAAATTCTTTTTCCCACTCGAAGGCTTTGCGGTCGATAGTTTTGTCGCTAATTAGGGAGTTGCCGATTTTGATATTTTTGCTCAAATCTACCAAGGAAATTTTGTGTTTATTGGCGGTCTTCAGCCACAGCGAAAGTTTGGTAATTTCTACGCTTTCTTGGTTTATATCCACCCCAAACAAATTATTTAGCAATATTTCATTGCCCAAAATCGCCAATTTTCGCCCTTTTTTGTTTTCTTTTGCCTCTTGCAAGAGGAACATATCTTGGGTATTTTTTTTCTTGCCTTTTGTTGGGCTAAGGTTCAGCGGTTCGGGGATCAGTTCCTCATACACTTGTTCCGAAAATTTGTCTAACTCGTTCATAACCAATTCGTTTTCTTTTAGAAGGTAATCGAAAACGCGCGTGAGGAACGCCCCCGATCCGCAAGCGGGATCGAGGATTTTTACGTTTTGCAGAACGATTTTATATTGGGCAAAAAAATTGGCATGGGTTTCTATGCTTTGTGTGCGAGTCCAATCCGTTTTTTCCGCCGCCCAACGCCTGTGATCTTCTTCAAATTCACTCAAATAATCTATTTCTAAGTCCTTGTAAATCAGTTGTTTATGTTCTTCCAAATACGTCATTAACGTTTCGCCAATCATAAAATCCGTAATGTATTCAGGCGTATAAAAAATCCCATCTTGGTTTCGAATTCCCCCTTGCCCCCCTTTGAAAAGGGGGGAGTCTAAATTATCATTTAGCGATTGCTCGAAAATATGCCCTAAAATATCTACTTTCAGTTCATTCTTGAAATCATAGCCTTTCAGGAAAACCAATATGTCGATCAGGATCGCATTTTGGATTACCATTTGTTCCAGAATCGAGCTTGGTTTAAACAATTCGCCGTTAAAAGGCGGCACAGCCTCTCTGTAACCCTTGTCAAAAGATCGAAAATATGCCCTGATATTGAACCAAGCCACAGGTTCGTCCGTAGGAATATCACGCATAAAATGCAAATATTCCATCATAATTTTGCGTTCGAAAATGCCAATTTCTTCCGCAAAACGCATAAAAATCAATCGATCAAAAATGGTATTGGCAAGGTTAAAAATGTCTTCATCAGGCAGACCTAAATTTGGATTTTCGCTTAAAATATGTTCATAAAGCTGTTTTCTGTGTTTTTTGTAGCCCAAATAAAACTCAAACGTAATGGTTTCAAGCCGTTTGATTCGGTTCGTATAAAGTTGTTTGGTACTTGGCAAATCCCCTTTTTCGCTTTTTTCGCCTTTGTCCAACACATTGTAAAGTTGTCCGTAAGTAAGCAAATAAAAGAATTTGGGTAAATTCGGGTATTTTTGGGCAAAAAACGCGGGACTTGATTTTTCTTTTTTGTCCGAAACATGGCGTTCGAGCATGATTTCCTCGAACAAGAAACTTTCGTAACGGTTTGGATCGGAGGCGTGGTAGAGGCGAATTTCGTCAAAATTGGACACAATTACCCATTCACAAGTTTCTTTGGCTTGGTAGGCATAGTGAAAAGCCTGCTGAACGGGCGTAAAACGGTCGGCACGTTGATTTTGTCTTTTATCGAGGTCGATCCGCAAACCTTTTAATTCGATGGCAACTTTGATGATCGGGCTTCTGCTTACACTAAAAAAGCCCAACACACCATCGGCTTCTGCACCGTTCTCGAAGGTGTATTCTTTTTGGAGTTTCCATTCTTCGGCTTTTTTTTCGTAGCCCAAAACGGTTTCGAAAAGTAAATCCAAAAATTCGCCTTGTTGCTGTTTTTCAGTCAGTTTCCCTACTTTTCCGCTTCGCAAAGCCTCATACCAATCCGACAAAGCCTTTATTTTGGCTTCGACGTTTGGAATTTTGGTTTCGAAATAATGCGAAATTTCGGCTTGTATTTCGGCAAAAAATTTGTCTGAAAAAATGGAATTGTGGAAAAGCATAGGGGTTTAATCAATTTTTGGCTTTTACAAAGGTATAAAAATTTGAAAAATAAGTGAAAAAAAGTAGTTTTGTAAAAAAACAATACGCTTTTGGATTGGA
>JAAFHK010000417.1 GCA_013297565.1 Cytophagales bacterium | reverse complement strand
TTATTTTTTTTTTTATAGGGCTTGATCATGGTGAATGGCTACAATTATAACAACGTCTCGCAACTGTGTTGCTTTTCAAAATAAATAAACCAACACTAATCAAACAATTTATTTTTTCCTTTTTTGGTGTTCCCCCCTTAAAACTCCAAAAACCGCATAAGCAATCCCAAACGTTCTTGGGCTATGTCCGTAGTTTCCGATTCTTGGAAATATGCCACAATTTCATATCCAAAACGTTCCAAAGTGGCTATGATCCTCGAAAGGTCTAATTGATTAAGCCGCAAAGTCAAGCGCAAACGGCTGATTTCTTCGTTGTCGGGTTCGATGCTCATGCTCAACACTTTCAGTCCTTCGGACTCGATCAGTTGGCTGATCTTTCCCAAAGAATAATCGTGCTGTTGCAAAGCCAAGACAATCACTCCGCCTTCGGTACTCAAACCGTAAAAGGCAGGAAGTTGATTCAAAAGTTCTCGACTGTTGATTACCCCCTGAAACTGTTTTTCTTGGTTCAAAACCGCTACAATATGGTTTTCAGGCGAAAAATACCGCAAAGCGTCATAAATATGACGATCCTCTCGAACCCACACGTCTTTTTGGGCAAGCGGCAAATCCCCTATTTTTTCCCAATCAAACGGCACATCTTGCAAATTGCGCTCGGAAACCATGCCCAAATACTGTTCATTTTCCACAACAGCCATTTGTTCCACTTTGTACTCATAAAGCAGATCGGTCGCTTTCTCAATCGAATCTTCGGGCTTGAGGGCAGGCACAGCCGTATTGATAAAGTTTTTGGCTATCATAGAATTGGGTATTGAAACGCTTAAAATCTGTCAAATTTAGGATAAAGTTCGAAAAGTCAAAATTTATTCGTATTTTTTTCTCAAAAATGGTACAAAAAATTACCTTTGTCCCTACTAAAATAACTCTATTTCCAAAGGTATGTTTGACTTCCTGTTTTATCGCGAAAACGAACCTTTAATATTTACACAAGCCAATTTTTGGTATTTTTTTGGTATTATCATTGTTATTTACCAATTTATTTACCAGCGTTTGGCTTGGCGCAACCTTTTTCTTACGGTCGTTAGTTTGTATTTTTACTATCTTTCAGGAGGTTATTTTTTCGTCCTTTTGGTTATTTCGACCCTGATCGATTATTACATTGGCAAATGGATAGACGAAAGCGAAAACCAAAAACACCGAAAATGGCTTTTAGTGGCAAGTATGGTCAGTAATTTGGCACTTTTGGTTTATTTCAAATATACGTTTTTTTTTACTGATACGTTCAATACTATTTTCGAAACGAACCTCCAAGCCCAAAATATTTTGGCAATTTGGGCGAACAGCTTGACTAATTCGCAATTCGATATTAACAAAATTATTTTGCCTGTTGGCATTTCGTTTTATACCTTCCAAACCATGAGTTACTCGATTGATATTTACAGACGAGAACTCAAACCTGTGAAAAATATTTGGGATTTTGCCTTTTTTGTGTCTTTTTTTCCCCAATTAGTGGCGGGACCCATTGTGCGGGCTTCCGAATTTGTCCCCCAAATTTACCAAAATTACCGCCTTTCCCAGCAAGAATTTGGAAAAGCTATTTTCTTGATAATCAACGGTTTGATCAAAAAAATATTTATTTCAGATTATATTTCTATCAACTTTGTCGACCGCATTTTCGAAAACCCTGCCGAATACAGCGGCTTCGAAATTCTGATGGGCGTGTATGGGTATGCTATCCAAATCTATTGTGATTTTTCAGGTTACAGCGATATTGCCATTGGGCTTGCTTTGCTTTTGGGTTATCGTTTGACCCTAAATTTTAATTCGCCTTACAAAGCCCTTAATATTACTGATTTTTGGCGGCGTTGGCATATTTCGCTTTCCTCTTGGCTTCGGGATTATTTGTATATTTCGATGGGCGGAAACCGAAAAGGTAAATTCAAAACCTATCTTTTTTTACTCATTACTATGCTTTTGGGCGGTCTTTGGCATGGGGCGCACGTTCGATTTATTATTTGGGGAGCTTTGCATGGGGCGGCTTTGGCTTTGCACAAACTTTGGCTTGCCAACTTCCCTGATCGAAACCCTACTTTTTTTGGAAAAATTTGGGCAACTTTCCTAACTTTTCACTTTGTTTGTTTCTGTTGGATATTTTTCAGGGCTGATAATATGGATTTGATCAGTCAGATTTTGTATAAAATCGTTTTTGAGTTCAATTTTGCCCTGATTCCTGATGTAATTTTGGGAAATTGGAAAATTTTTACGGTCATTGGAATCGCCTATTTTTTCCACCATTTGCCAAGCCTCCAGAAAATACAATTAGAAGAAACGTTTATTCAACTGCCCGACCTTACGAAAGCCATTTTGATCTTGTTTATTCTCTTGCTTTTGTTCCAAGTGCGCACCGCCGAAGTGCAACCTTTTATTTATTTTCAGTTTTAGTAAATAATTTGCGTAATGCCCTTTAGGGTGTTTGTAATAGCTTGAAAATCAATATATTAGCACACCCTGAAGGGTATGCTACAGATTTATTCATAAACTTTATTCATCTTAAAAAATGTTTTTTTAAGATATACAGAATTTTCAAAATATTGTGCGTAGTTTTGTGATCATCATTTTTATTTTTTTCTATGAGAATAGCCGATTCGCAACGTTACAAATTGGGGAATGGATTGAAGGCGATTTTGTACGTGATGTGATTGTTTTGTTGATTTTGATCAACGCCATTACGATGGGCTTGGAAACCAGCTCGACAGAGTATATCCCGCGTTACATTCTCGATTGGATAGATTTATTCATTTTGGGCGTTTTCGTTGCCGAACTCGGCATCAAACTTTATGTTTTTCGATGGGAATTTTTCAAAGACCCATGGAATATTTTTGATTTTGTTATTGTTTTCTTTTCACTTATATCGATTACAGGTGGTTTTTCGATCATTCGAACGCTTCGGATTCTGCGAACTTTACGGCTTCTACGCAAACTCAAGAAACTTCGCCTCATCATTGATTCGCTGTTGCAAGCCATACCCAGTATTGGTTGGGTGGCGGTTTTACTTTCTTTAGTTTTCTATATTTTTGGGGTTATTGGGACAAATTTGTTTGGAGCAGAATTTCCCCAGTGGTTTGGGACTTTGGGGCGTACGCTTTATACTTTGTTCCAAGTCATGACTTTGGAAAGCTGGTCGATGGGTATTTCCCGCCCTGTGATGGAAAAATTCCCTTATGCTTTTATCTTTTTTATTCCTTTTATTCTCATTGCCACTTATACCACGCTGAATATTTTTATTGCCGTTGTGGTCAATGCCATGAACGAAATTCACCGTTTTTCTGACCAAAAAGAAGTTTCTGAAGGCAAATATTTTACTTCGGAGGAGGAGGCAGACGCAAAGAAATTTATCTTACAAGATAATTATTTGTTGAAGGTAGAAATAGATCAGCTAAAAAGCCAACTCGAACGCATGGAATACATGATAGAAAGGGTTTTATTAGAAAAACTTGAAAAACAAAAGGAAAAAGAGGTAGAAAATACTTAGGAAAAAGGTTTTTGGATAAAAATACTCAAAATCTGTAAGTTTTCACAAATCTGTAAGGTCTTCAAGACCTTACAGATTTGTTCTAAAAAGACTACTCCGTTTTTATCTCCGCTTCTTCAGGCACTTCATGTTTTTGGGTTTCAACAGTTTGGACTTCCAAATCCTTTGATAAATAGGCATAAACGGCAGGAATTACGTACAAAGTAAGGAAAGTAGAGAGTACCAAACCGCCTACCACCGCAATTCCCATCGAAACTCGACTCTCCGAACCAGCCCCAAGC
>JAAFHK010000412.1 GCA_013297565.1 Cytophagales bacterium | reverse complement strand
TTTACGGTTTGGTAGTTCAGCTGGTTAGAATACATGCCTGTCACGCATGGGGTCGCGGGTTCGAGTCCCGTCCAGACCGCAAAACAAAAAAGCCTTTCTATTGATTTAGAAAGGCTTTTTTGTTCGATGCGGTTTGTAAAATGCGCTTTTAGTTAAATAAAAATAATCATCATAATTTGGTAGAAAAAAATAGCCTGTCAATCATTTGTATTTTTGTTTTTCCTATCTTTGCCAAATTTTTGAATAGAATATGCCATGATTAATATTAGAAATATCGCCGAAATTGAGATTATTCGGCAAAACGCTTTAATAGTTTCACAAGTTTTGGGTTTGGTAGCCGAAGAAATCGAGGAAGGCATGACTACGGCGCGTTTGGACGAAATTGCCGAAGAATTTATCAAAGATCATGGCGGAATGCCAAGTTTCAAAGGCTACAATGGTTTTCCAAATGCCCTTTGTATCTCAATAAATGAGGAAGTGGTGCATGGGATTCCCAGTCCAAACCGTTATATCAAAGATGGCGATATTGTGTCGGTTGATTGTGGTGTGTTCAAGGACGGTTTTCATGGCGATCACGCTTATACTTTTATGATTGGTAATGTAAAATCTGAAACCCGCCAATTAGTCAAAATTACGCTTGAATGTCTATATTTGGGCATCGAACAGATGCAAACAGGTAGAAGACTTGGCGATTTGGGTTTTGCGATCCAGCAACACGCCCACAAATACGGTTATGGCATTCCCCGCCAGCTTACAGGACATGGTTTGGGCGAAGAACTGCACGAAGAACCCATTGTAGCCAATCATGGCAAGCGCGGTTCTGGCATGAAATTCCAAAACGGCATGGTTTTAGCCGTTGAGCCGATGATCAATATGGGAACGAAAGAGGTTTTGCAACTCGATGATAATTGGACAATTATCAGTGCCGACCGCAAACCTTCTTGTCATTTTGAGCATGATGTAGCCATTATTAATAATAAACCTGTTATTCTTTCAACTTTTGAGTACGTAGAAGCGGCTTTAGCGAAAAAAGGTTTGGAAGTTCTGGCGTAAAAATTAAAAGCTGTCTTTTTGGACAGCTTTTTTCTTTAATCAACTTCTTCGTTTTCGGATACATTCACCTGTTTGACTTTGGCACTGCCTTTGATTTTTTCAACAAAAATTTTAGCAGGTTTAAAACTTGGCACGTAATGCTCTTTAATTTCGATAGTTGTTCCTTTCAAGATGTTTCGCCCTATTTTCGGTGCGCGGCGTTTGTTCACGAAACTGCCAAATCCTCGTACATAGACGTTTTCGCCCTCAGCCATGCTACTGACGACTACCTTAAAAAACGACTCGACAACCACCTGTACGTCCCCTTTGTCGATACCCGTTTTTAGGGCGATTTCTGTTATAATTTCTGCTTTAGTCACGGTTTTAGGAGTTTAAAGAGTGTAACCAATATTTTTGTTTAATGTGCTACTATTTAAGGGCTTTACAAATTTATGTTTTTGACTTTGTATTTGCAAATCGAATCCAAAATTATTTCCTTGTAAATCACTGCATTACGTTTTTACGATTTTCTAAAACATTGATTTTCAGTGTTTTATGTAAAAATAATTTTTTCTTAGCTAACTCCCTGTTTTTCAAATTATTAGCTTGCAAATTACTTATTTTCTTGACTCGGCAAACCCAACAAACGCCCAACCAAAATCATCACAAAAAGGTTACTCCAGATCGCTTCCATGATCGAAATATTTTTGATCAAATCATTTGGATTTTCGTGCGGGGCATCTATCCCACTAATGACGGTCATGCTGTAGGCAATACATTCGGTATAACTGGCAATTCCTAAAGAAAAATATTTGCCCAAACTGCTTGGTTTCCAGATACATATAATATCGTACAGACTTCCAAACGAAATCCCAATCATGAGATAGACACAAGCCGCCCCCCACAGTTTGTCGGTAACAGCCGTTCCTTGCGAAAAAATATCATAAATACAAAAAACGATAAATCCAATTTCGACCATGAAAAGTACCACGTGCATACCCATAAGGTAGGGCTGACGATCCGAATCAGTGCTTAAAAGTGGAGCAAAAGGATTGAGTAAAAGCGTAATCATGGTGAGTTCGATGACCAAAATCAACAAAATCGTATAAGACCAAAAGGAATTATGCACCAAACGGCTAAACAAACTCCAATTCAGTAATAAATACACACCACCTGTAACCATGAAGACAAAATCTCGAATCTGGGAAGCAAGCGCCACTTCCGCCGTAATGAGGACATCTTCGAGCAAAAGTGCCTGAACAATGATCACAATCTGGGTAATGACAATAACAGGATAATACTGATCGCCTCGATAACTTCGGGCTTTGGTAAGTATTTCGCTAAATAATTTCATACAAAAAACAGGTTTTATTATATTTTTACTCAATAAAAATTGCTTTGTAAGGCGAACATTCTCGTTCGCCACAAAAACGAACAAGAATGTTCGTTCTACGACACGATTTTAGTAATATCATTGCCCAATCAAAACAAAAGGCGACCAGTAATAAGGTTTTGAGAATTTTCCTTCATTGATCATATTGATTTTTGCCTGCCGAAGCGAGGTACTAAAATTGCCTTTGTGTTTTTCCAATAAAACCTTGTAAAAATCAATCATCAAAATGGCTGTCGATTCGTCCGCCACTTTCCAAAGCGAAACGACTACATTTCGAGAACCTGCGTACAACAAAGCACGAGTCAAACCAATAATGCCTTCGCCTTTTGTGATTTTTCCCAAACCTGTTTGGCAGGCAGAAAGCGTAACCAAATCGGCATTGATTGCCAGATTGTAAATTTCACCCGAATACAAATTGCCGTCCTCTTTCTGGTCGGCTGTGGCGGCTAAAAATATTTGCGAAAGTTCGGGCGAGGTTTCATTTACAACACCGTGCGTAGCAAAATGGATATATTTCGATTTTTTAAACTGTTCGGTTTTCAAAGCCGATTCTTGCGCTTTTTTCCGTAAAAAAACTTCAGCCTTAAAACCTTGCGTAACAAAGAGTTGCTCTATTTTTTGGACTTCAGTTTCCGTATTTGGGAGGCTTGCCAAACTATGCCGTAAAGCCACCTCGTTCGGATTTTCGGATTTGAAACTTACAGGCGCACAGAGGAAAATTTGCTCCGACAAATCGTTTTGTCCTTTTTTTGCATTTTGGTAAAAAAGCGTAGCGGCGTAGGTATAAGCCATTTCGAAACGCTTGATCAAATAAGGAAAATCTTTAAAATTTTTGGATTTATCGGGTATTTTTTGCGTAAGCAAAGCCTCAAAGGGGATTGTCCCCAAACGTCCATCAGGAATAATGACCAATTTTTTGATCGAAGAAGACAGTTTTTTGGGAAAAAGCTGTTGATACAAAGCAAAAGCCGTAGTCGTGTAAGTATTTTCTATGCTATAAAAAACCGCATTTCGCAAAGTGCTTAACTGTTTATCCAAATCGGGATTTTTGGGAATATCAAGTGCTTCGAAACTTTTTTGACCAAGTTGAAAAATGTAAAGCCGATCTTTTCCAAAAAAATAATTGATCAGAATGGTTTGATTATCAAGACTTTGCTGAATATCCTTGACCCTTGGCGTTTGGGTATTGAATTTCAGATTGTAATATTCAGGATACAAACGTTCCAAATTTCGGGCAAAACGAGCATATTTTTCGTTGGTTTGCAAAAGTTGGTTTCGGTATTCGCTTTCCTTCGCAGGATCGGGTTTGTCCGCCAAAAGCTGTTCCCAATAGGCAATATCCGCTTTTATTTGCTTTTCTTGTTCCAAAAGTTGGTTCGGAATATTGGCAAAACGCTTTGCCTGTGTGTCCGAAATTGCCTCAAGTAAAACCGCAGATTTGCTTTTTTCAGCAAAATAAAAGGCTTTTTCTTGAAAA
>JAAFHK010000411.1 GCA_013297565.1 Cytophagales bacterium | reverse complement strand
AGCCCCTGCCGATACGGTTGCCGTATCCAGAAATATATTTTCGCTTTCGAGCGCCAAAGCAAGTTGTGATTTTATAATAAACGCTTTGTCAGTAAGTTGTGCTTTTCGGAAAGTAATTGATGATGCCATTTTGGTTTTGTGTTGTTTGAATAATTCGTTATCTATAGCCAAAAATTATTCGTGAAAATTCGTGCAATTTGTGGCAAAAATTAGTAAAAAACCCTATAAATTTGGAATTTATAGGGTTTGTATTACATCAGTATTCGTCTTCATTAAAAAAGAAGTCGTCTTTGGTTGGATAATCAGGCCAAATTTCCTCAATACTTTCATAAGGCTGTCCATCGTCCTCTAACTCTTGCAAATTTTCGACCACCTCCATAGGCGCACCAGAGCGCACCGAGTAGTCAATGAGTTCGTCTTTGGTAGCAGGCCAAGGGGCATCTTCCAAATAAGACGCTAATTCAAGTGTCCAGTACATAGTTTTGGGTTTTGGTAGTCTAATAGTTAGCCAATAACTGATCCTGTAATTTGCGGAGGATACGATTCTTGGTTTTGAGTTTATTGATTTGATTTATTTTTTCCAAATTTACGTCCTTTTCAGGATCAGCAGAAACGCCCACTTTTTTAAAATTGCTGGTATCGTTGAGCAGGCTTAGATCGGTTTCGTCCTTTTTGATCGATTCCTTGATCAGACGGATTTTGATTTTCAACTGTTCAAAGCGCGTTTTTTCATCAAACGATTCGTATTTCCAACGTGCCGTTTTGGTGAGAAAATAGCTTTCAAAAATTTCATTACAAGCAATTTTGAAGCGTGTATTGTATTCGCGGTCGATAGGAAAACGGGTTTTTCCCAAGTTTTTCCAATGATTTTGGATTTCTTTGATTTGATCTATATTGATCTCCTCATCACTTGCCACAAGTTTTTCGATAAATTCCACAATGTCCTTTTTCTGATCAATGGGTTCTTTGCCACCAACCAAACGAAGGAAATCGGATTTTTTCTTTTGTTTATTAAAGAAAATATCGAGTTCGTGCTTGAAGGTTTTATACAAAAGTCCGAATCGTTTTTTGGGAATTGCCCCAACAGTTTTCCAATCACTTTGTAAAGATTTGGCTTTTGGAACGGCATCGGGTTCTTCGGCATTGAGGCGTTTCATAGCCATAATGATTTCTTCATAACGAGCCACGCGTTCATTGATAATGCCATTTTTTTCGTCCAAATAGGCTTTTCTGCGTCCAAAAAACAGATCAAGTGCTTGGTCGAAAACCACGTTCATGGGTTCTTCTTCTTCCTTCATTGCCGAACCCGTTTTGATCCATTTGAGTTTGATCTCTTTGAGTTTTTTGGTCGTAATGTTCCAATTGGTGCTGTTTTTTAAGGCTTCCGCCTCTTGCAAAAGAGCTTGTTTGATTTCGAGATTTTTGTGACGGTTGTGTTGAATGTAGTCCCTGATGTTATCCTCCATTTCGTCGAGTTCAGCAAAAAGAATTGGAAAATCCCCTAAACCGTCAAATTCGCCCAAATAAGTCCTCATGTGAATGAGTTTCATGAGGTACGAGCCTTTATTCGGGCTTTCCAAAACGGCTGTTTTCAGGATTTCTACCTTGTCTTTTGCCAAGTCGAAACGTTTGATAAAGTATTGCAAACTGGCTTCTTCGGATTCTTTCACCACACCAATTTCGCGGTCAGGAAAGTCCATGTAGCCTTTCAAATACACTTTGCCGTCTTGGGTGTAGCCATACGGCGTTACAGGGTTGTTCATGGTATTACTGTTCTGTTTATGATGGCGTTCCCACTAAAATACACTTTTACAGGTTGTCAAAGCGTAATTGCGCTAACCATCAGGGTTAATGTAATAAGTAATTTTTTTATACAACGAAAGATAATAAGTAAGGTTTTACTTTCAAAAGCATAAAGTTAATTTTTTTTCTACATAAAAATACCTTTTTTTTATATTTTTGTCAAAAATACTCCTTTTTAAGCAAAGGCAAAAAAACAAAAACACCATTTTTTTAAAACATGACACAAAAACAACCAAAACAATTCGATTTGAGTGAAATAAAAGTCGATCCATTTTTGCAGGGCGCAGTCTTGGCTACTTTCGAGCGCCGTCTGTTGGCGTTTGGCTTAGATTGGGCAATTATTCTTTTGGCAAGCCAATATTTGCCCTTTATTATTCTGTTGGGTGTGGTATATTTGGTGGTGAAGAAAAAAATGCAGATTTCCTACCAATGGGCAAACGAAACCTTCGAACAGACTTTGCAAAGCCTTGATAATCAGTTCGAAAAACAAAATATTAACCAAAAAGTACGCGTTTATTTTAACCGCTACACCCGCATTTATTTTTTCAGCATGATGATTTTATTCGTGTTGGTAACTTTTGGAATGTGGGCTGGGATCGTGGTCGGGGCATTCTATTGGGAACACGCCGAACTGGTTTTGCGAAGCGAAGATTGGGTAAAATGGTCGTTCAAACCAATCCAAATCATGTCCGATATTTTTGGTTTTTTGGTCGGGACGATTGGCGGCGTGATCTATTTTTCGATTTTTACTTGGAAATGGGAAGGACAGACGATTGGCAAACGATTAATGAAAATCCGAGTAGTCAAACTGAATGGAGAAAAAATGAGTCTTTGGAACAGTTTTGAGCGCGTTTCGGGTTATGTTTCGTCAGCTTCGCTGTTTTTGTCGGGTTTTTTCCAATATTTTTGGGACAAAAATCACCAAACCACGCATGACAAAATAGTCGAAACGATTGTCATTTTGGACACGCCAAAAATCGAAACTCCGCAGGTCGAAACAGCACAAAGCACTACAGCCTAAAGGAAATTTTGTACCTTTGCTAAAATTTTTCGTAGCACAGACTTTAGTCTGCGTAGAAATTACACACAGACTAAAGTCTATGCTATACAAATACATCTTGAAAAGCATTTTTGCAGAAAAAAAACTTCATTTCTATGCTCAAACTCAAAGAATTACACCTCAAAGGATTTAAAAATCTCGACAGAGAAGTCCATATCAAGTTTTCGGACGAACCTGTTACCATTATTTATGGTGAAAATGGGTCGGGCAAAACGACTTTGCTCGAAGTCATACAGGCTATTTTTAATGGCAATTTAGATTTTTTGAAACAAAGGAATATAAGAGAATTTTCAATTACTTTTTCATATAATGATACAATTTATAGACTAAGTGTAGATTGCTTGGAAAAAATTTATTTAGTAGATGATGGTATTGAAACAACACAAGAAATACTTGATGAGCAGTTTTATTTCTTGAATAACTCTACATCTATACTTTTTGGTATAAATCGAGGATTTGTGGATTTTAACCAAGAATTTACCACAAATATTCATGAACAATTACTACAACTTAGAAATAATCAAAAGCTCAAGTCTGAAAGTCTAAAAATCTTAGACAATTTAATCGAAAAAACTTCTTTTGAAATTGATTATAATGATCTATATGAATCTCATGTAACCATTGACAATTTAAGCGTACAAGTTATCGAAAAAACCTTGCTTGAAACTTTTTATGAAGGGCAAAATGCCATCTTGCGGGGAATTAGTTCGGCTTTTTTTACCACGATTGACAATGCTTTAAACCCTATCCCCGATTTTTCTTTACCCCCCGATTTTCAGGAACGGTTTACTAAAAGAAAAATCTTTTTTGAATCCTTTGTTGATAACCTTAGCAATTCACAAACTAAACACAAATTACAGATTTTTTTGGAAACCGAAAATCAAGATGTAAGCCAAGAAAGCCCTGTTTTTAAGGCTTTGTTGAAAAATATGCTTGAGGCGGCTGAAAAAAATGAAAAAGAAAATACTGATATAAAAGCCGTCAATACGATTGTGCAAACTTTCAATGAGTTTGTCATTCATCAGAAAAAACTCAATCTTTCGGCTGTAGAGGTAAGTATTGATTTT
>JAAFHK010000410.1 GCA_013297565.1 Cytophagales bacterium | reverse complement strand
TTAGGGCTTCCGACCACGATCCTGTGCTTATTGGGCTTAATTTCGCCCCCAATTTAGTTTTGTCCGAAAACGCAACCAATATTCCACATCAAGGAAATACCAATTTTGGCAATGTAACGGTCAATTCCAGTGGAACTAAAACTTTTACCATCAGCAATAACGGAAGTCTTAACCTAAACTTGACTTCTTTCCAGATCAACGGAGCAAATGCCGCCGATTTTAGTACCGTTTCTTGGGCAAATTCTTTCTTGAGTGCAGGGCAAAATCAAACTTTCCAAATTAGGTTTATCCCTACTTCGACAGGTTCAAAAACCGCCTCTATTACCATTGGCAATAACTCTCAAACCAATCCCTATACTTTTACCCTAACAGGAACTGCGATAAACATTCCACCGCCCCCAAACACCACAACAGGCGGCAGTCCTTCACCAAATACTACGCCTTTCAGCCTGAATGTTACTTTGAACGGACAGCCTATCACGCTTTCCAATACACAGGTAAGCACGCTTTCAGGTGAGTTCGAAATCGACAAACTTATTTCGCTTAATGGTTTGATTTTGAGTAAGATACAAGGCAATGCAGGGTATATCATTGGGGCAATTATTCCAAATGCTTTGGGCGATCAGGAAATTACACTTTTCGACCAAAATGGAAATGCTTTCCGAATCAAACTGAAAGTAGTCAAACAAAAAACCTCCCTTTTTGCTTCTCAAATACCTGTTTTACAAGATGTTACTTGGAATACGCCTGCTTTCACGCCCAATTTTGGCAATCAAAATTTGACTTTCGAAATCCTAAGTGGAAATGCAAGCAAAACTGCAAACGGACAAATCCAATTAGGCAAATTTGTAGGTGAAATCAAATTGAGAGTTTGGTTGCCCGAAACTGACAAAACCCTCAAATCCAATGAAGTAGAATTAGCTTTTAAAGTTTTGAAAGTAGCTCAAACAATCAGTTTTCCTACAATCCAAAACCGTATGTTTGGGGATCAGGATTTCGCTTTGAACGCAACAGCAAGTTCATCACTATCAATTACTTATGAAGTTTTGGAAGGCAAAGATTTGGTAGAAATCACCAGCGGAAATCTACGAATGTTGAAAGCGGGAGTAGTCCGAATCCGTGCTATCCAGAACGGTGATGAGTTTTATCACGCCGCTTCACCCTTGGAGCAAACTTTCACGATACTGGGCAAATCGCAAACGATTACACTCACTCAAGTTCCAAGTTTGACTTTCTCAAATAATTCAGATACAGACGCTTTCCCAATCAATGCTTCGGCAAGTTCGGGTTTGGTAGTCAAATTTGCGGTTTCGCCTGCGGACATGGCAGAAATTCAAGGCAACCGAAT
Source organism: Cytophagales bacterium (assembly GCA_013297565.1). Lineage (GTDB taxonomy): Bacteria > Bacteroidota > Bacteroidia > Cytophagales > Thermoflexibacteraceae > JAAFHK01. The sequence continues at coordinate 2,594 of JAAFHK010000410.1, read as the reverse complement.
TATTCCGAAAAAAGCGGGTTATTTTACCCTAATCGTTTCGCAAGAAGGCAATGCACAATTCGAGGCGGCACAAAGCGTTTATCAATACCAAATTGCCGTTCGCCCAAGTTTGCAAGTCAATACAGTAAATTTAAGTGCCGATGGCGAAACGCTAAGTGTTGATTATCAGGCTATTGGCACACAAAGTGTAACTTTATTCTTGGTAAATCGAAGTTTTACACCAAGCACCTTGATCGAACTTGGCAGACAAGATGCCCAAATGGGTAAATTTGTGGTGCAAATGCCGCATTTTATCCAAAAAAGCGACAAATATGAAGTCAAAATCGCAAGCCATTCGCCTGTCCCTGCCGAAAGTGCCTTGAGAACCCTGCCTCCTATGCTTTATCCTAAACCTGTACAGCCTTTTTTGCGACAAATTGGCAGAGAGATTTGTGTAGAAATGGGAGCTTTGACGGATTACAAAATAGATTGGTACGTAAATGGTCGTTTTTTCCGCAGTACAGAAAACCAAATTTGCATAGAAATTAGTGCCTTTTTTGGCGGAAGACTCGAAAACGAAAAAGTGGAGGTATATGCCATTGTGCAACAAGGCACACGCCGAAGTATAGCCTCTGTTACGATCACCGTTGAAAAACAAAATATCGTAACCAGTTCGCAGGATTCCGATTTAGCCAAACAAATCTTCGTCTATCCAAACCCCTCGAATGGCGAATTTAGGGTTCAATTAGACCAACAATTTGAATATGCTACTATTAAAATCTACGATTCGCAAGGCAGAAATATTTTGGAAAAAAAATATTCTAATGTCTTGAAAATCAATGAATTAATTGGTTTGGGCAAGAAGCCCACAGGCGTATATTATTTGCGTTTGGAAACCGAAAAGGGGACTTTCATAAAGAAAATTGCGGTAGAGTAAATCAAAAAAAGCTATAAGGTTTTCAAAACCTTGTAGTTTTAATTACCATGCAAAGCAAATGCGCAAGGTCTTTAAGACTTTTCGCATTTGCTTTTATTCTTTTGCGATCCAAAAAACTAATTTTTCTTGCAAAACTTTCTTGTCGAAGGGTTTGGCAATGTAGTCATTCATGCCTGCTGCCAAACAGCGTTCGGTTTCGCCTTTGAGGGCGGCGGCGGTCATGGCTATGATCGGAATTTGGTTTTTAGTTTCGGCGAGTTCTTTGCGGATTTTTTCCGTTGCTTGATACCCGTCCAATTCGGGCATATGTACGTCCATTAACACCACATCAAAGTTTTCTTGGGCTACTTTGTCAAATGCAATTTGCCCATTTGCCGCAATTTCGACTTCATAATCCCATTTCTTGAGCAGAGTCAGCATCAGCATTTGGTTTATTTCATTGTCTTCGGCTACCAAAATTCTGCGTTTTATTTTTTCTTCGATCTTGTTTGCTAAGTTGTTTTCTACCAAAATCGTTTCCTGATGCGGTTTCCTGACTTCGGCAATGACTTTATCGTAAGTGATCTGGAAAGAAAATTTACTGCCGTAGTTAAGCCGACTTTCTACACCTATTTTCCCATTTTGTAATTCGACCAGTTGCTTGCAGATCGTAAGCCCAAGCCCACTTCCGCCATATTTTCGAGTAGTGTCCGAACTTGCTTGGGTGAAACTGGCAAAAATCGAATCCAGTTTATCCGCCGCAATCCCAATGCCTGTATCACGAACAAAAAAATTGATCAAAACCGTTTTCTCATTTTCGTTCAGAACGCTTGCTCCCAACACTATTTCGCCTATTTCTGTAAATTTAACCGCATTGGTAAAAAGATTGAGCAAAATCTGATTCAAACGAACAGGATCGCCCATGAAAAAATTAGGTACTTTTTCTTCAATATCGATTCTAATTCGTAGCCCTTTTTTGTCGGCTTTCAGACGAGAACCGTCCAAGATATTCTGTACGATTTGGGACAAGTTAATGACTTTTTTCTCAAAAAGCATTTTTCCTGATTCGATCTTTGATAAGTCCAAAATATCGTTGATAATCACCAGCAGATTTTCCGCCGAAATGCGGATTGTGTCCAAATATTTTTGTTGTTCTTGGGAAAGTTCCGTATCCAAAAGCAAGTCGGTCATACCCAAAACTGCATTCATGGGCGTTCGAATTTCGTGGCTCATGTTCGCCAAAAATTGCTGTTTTACCTTTGCCGACCGTTCGGCTTGCTCTTTTGCCAAGACCAGCGCATCATTTTGTTTTTCGATTTGTGCCAACATTTCATTAAAACCTTCCATCAAAGTCCCGACCTCATCACTGCGCTCGATGGGCAAGCGAACAGAATAGTTTTTATCAATCGAAATTTGTTTGGTAAGTTCGGCAAGCGAAAGAATGGGTTTAGAAATGATTTTTTGCAAACTCATCGAGAGGATATAATTCAAGAAAAGCGCTCCTAAGAAAATCAAAAAAAACACGCCTGCATAACTCAAAACCCGTTCATAGGCTGAATTCGTGTTCGAACGAATATAAATAGTGGCAATTTTTTCGCCATCTTCATAAATATCTTTATAGACTTCCAGATAATTTGTCCAGAGATTAAATTCGTAACTCTCTGATTTGTAGGGCGGTAGCCAAGTCGGAGGAATAGAG
>JAAFHK010000041.1:9536-16990 GCA_013297565.1 Cytophagales bacterium | reverse complement strand
ATTGGAACTATTGAATATACATACCAATCAATTGACCGCTTTGCCAGCCGAAATCGGCAAATTAGAAAAATTAAGAATGTTGGATTTGCCTATTAACCAAATCCAAAGCCTGCCTGCCGAAATTGGTAGGCTGAAAAATTTGGAAACGTTGAATATATACAACAATAAACTGACTGCTTTGCCTGTCGAAATCGGGAATTTGGAAAAATTAAGAATTTTGGATTTGCCTATTAATCAAATCCAAAGCCTGCCTGCCGAAATCGGAAATTTGAAAAATTTGGAAACGTTGAATATACATACCAATCAATTGACCGCTTTGCCAGCCTCGATAGGGAATTTGGAAAATTTAAAATACTTTTACTTGGGCGGGAACAAATTGACGGAAATTCCTGCCCAAATAGGGAATTTAAGAAGTTTGACAAAACTATACATAGAACAAAATGCTTTAAAAACCCTGCCAAAAGAAATTGGCAATCTGACAAATTTGCATGAGTTGCACTTGCAAGGGAATGATGGTTTAGACATAGCAAGTGTTTGCCTAGCCTTTGCCAATTTTCCTAAAAAAATAATACTCTCTACCGCCGCCGATGCCTCGAATAGCGACCCAAATACCTTACTCATCAAAATTTCGAAACAAAGCAAACTACCTGCTGAAATTGGAAATTTGGAAAATCTAAGTGAGCTTTATTTGATGGAAAACAAATTAACGTACTTACCTGCCGAAATTGGCAATCTGAAAAATTTGCAAAAACTGTACGCCCAGAGCAATCAATTAACCGCTTTACCTTCCGAAATCGGGAATCTAAAAAATCTAAAACATCTGATAGTGGGAGGAAACCAATTAAGCACGCTTCCCGCCCAAATAGGTAGTTTAGAAAATTTGACACACCTATATTTGGATCAAAATCCTGTAAAAACTTTACCTTCCGAAATCGGGAATTTGAAAAATTTGCAGGAATTGTATTTGTACGGAAAAGATAGTTTAGAGCTGGCAAGTGTTTGCCTCGCCTTTGCCAATTTTCCTAAAAAAATGATCCTTTCTACAACCGCCGATGCCTCGAATAATGACCCAAATACCTTACTCATCAAAATTTCGAAACAAAGCAAACTACCTGCTGAAATTGGAAATTTGAAAAATTTGATGAAATTAGATTTAGATTCTAATCAATTATTGGTTTTACCTGCTGAAATTGGAAAATTGGAAAATCTAAGTTCGATTAATTTGGGAGGAAATCCTTTGCAGTCTTTGCCAAAAGAGTTCTTTACTTTAAAGGTAAGTGATAATATGGACTATGATGCTTTGGTACGAACTGCTGTAGGAAACAAAAACCTTGTTTTCGCCCAAGAGATTTATGAGGGCATGAAGGATAAAAAAGAGTTACCCAATACTAATTATCATAATTTATCTTGGTTGTTTATTTTTGCTCACAACTTCGAGGGGTCTATTTGGGCAGGAGAACGCTACGTGGCTCAAGGCGGCAAGGCAATAAGCGCATTGTCCAATTTGGCAATCGGCTACCTCTACGACGGCAACTACGAAAAAGCCTACGCCCTCTATGCCCAATACAAAAATGAAAAAGATAGTGAGGGCAAAATGAGTAAGGAGATTTTTATCAAGGATTTGGAAGAGGTGGCTGCGGCAGAAGTTCCTGCCAAAAACCCGCAGGAAGTGGAAAAAATGATAAAATTTTTGAAAGAGTAAAAGCGGAGGTTATAGTTTTAGTAAAACTTCGGCAAGGTCTGCGACCATTGCCGATAGTTGCTGTTTTGGTTCGTTTTTCCTCTTTGTTCCAAACCCAATAGACCAAAATCCGCTTTTTGCAAGTTTTAAAATTTTTCCTTTTCGTTTTCTCAAAAAAAATAAAGATATTTGTACCCAAAAACAAACGAAAAATCCTATGCGAATTGCCCTGATAGGCTACGGAAAAATGGGTAAAACTATCGAACAAATTGCCCTACAACGCCAACATACAATTTCTTGCCGCATCGATTGGGACAATGCAGACGATTTGGATTGGCTAAGTCCGCAAAATACCGACATAGCCATCGAATTTACCACACCCGAATCTGCCCCCCGAAACCTGCGTGTTTGCCTCGAAAGTGGCGTACCTGTAGTTTGCGGTTCGACGGGTTGGCTCGATGCAAAATCCGAAATTGAACAACTTTGCCAAAGAAAAAACGGCACTTTTTTTTATGCTTCCAATTTTAGCATTGGAGTCAATTTGTTTTTTCGCCTGAACGAACATTTGGCAAAAATCATGAATCCTTATGCCCAATATGCCGTTCGTTTGGAGGAAATTCATCATACCCAAAAAAAAGATGCCCCAAGCGGAACAGCTATTACTATAGCCGAAGGAATTTTGGGAAATATTGAAAAGAAAAAACAATGGGCTTTAGCACCTGCCCAAAACGATACGGAATTGGAAATCAAGGCTTTGAGAGAAAACGAGGTCGTAGGGACGCATACGGTTTTGTACGAATCCGAATGGGACACTATCGAGATCAAACATACGGCACACAAGCGCGAAAGTTTTGCTCTGGGGGCGGTTTTGGTTGCCGAATGGTTGGAAGGAAAAAAAGGCGTGCTGAACATGACGGATTTTTTAGGAAATTAAACTTTGTATGATTTATGGCAGAAAGATTAATACGTTTCGATTGGGCAGTCAAAAAATTACTCCGAAACAAGGCAAATTTTGATGTTTTGGAAGGTTTTATGTCCGAATTGTTAGGTTTTGATGTCAAAATCGAACAGATTTTGGAAAGCGAAAGCAACAAAAAACACAAAGAAGACAAATTTAACCGAGTAGATATTTTGGTTCGTACCGATCAGGGCGAATTGATGCTGGTCGAGATTCAAAACGAATCGGAAACGGATTATTTTCATCGGGTTTTGTACGGCGCTTCGAAATTGATTACGGAGTATATTCAAGAGGGCGAAGGATACGAAACGATCAAAAAAGTAGTTTCGATCAGTATTTTGTATTTTCGTTTGGGACAAGGCAAAGATTATATTTATGAATACGAAGGCAAATTTGTTGGGCGACATTTGAAAGATACTTTGATGCCGAATGCATGGCAAAAAACCAAGTTTGGGATTCGGGAAGTGGCGGATATTTTTCCTAAATATTTTATTCTAAAAGTGAATAATTTTGACAACGTAGCCAAAGATACGCTTGACGAATGGATTTATTTTTTAAAAAATAGCGAACTTCCAAACGATTGTAAGGCAAAAGGCTTGAAAGCGGCGGGTGAAAAACTAAAACTTGATCAGCTTTCAAGCGATGAACGCAAAATTTATGAGCGCTACAGGGAAGACCGTTGGCGTGAAAAGGACATTATGGAAACTGCCGAACGAAAAGGTTTGGAAAAAGGCTTGAAAAAGGGAATCAGGCAGGGCAAAAAATTGGGAATCGAGGAAGGCAAAAAGAAAGGGCTTGAGGAAGGCAAAAAGAAAGGGCTTGAGGAAGGTAAAAAAAGGGGAATCGAGGAGGGTGAAAAGAAAGGCAAAAAAGAAGCAAGCCTCAAAATAGCCCAAAATGGTATTAAAAAAGGACTCCCTGACGAAATAATTGCAGAATTAACAGGACTTTCGATTACGGAAATACAAGCCCTACGTTCGGAAAAATAAGCGAATGTATAGGCTTTTCATTTATTTTTTAAACAAACTTTTCACACATAAACTCTTATCATGAATTTTAAATTTTGGCAAAAAAACGAGGCAAGCGAAACCGAAAAACCGAAAAAAAGTGCTTTACGTGAGTGGGTAGATGCGATTGTGTTTGCGGTCGTAGCGGCTACTTTTATCCGCTGGATAGCCATCGAGGCTTTTACAATCCCTACGCCCTCGATGGAAAAAACCCTGCTTTCAGGTGATTTTTTGTTCGTGAGCAAGTTCCACTACGGAGCGCGAACGCCTCAAACGCCTTTGCAAGTTCCCCTCACGCACCAAAAAATTTGGGGAACGGACATTCCTTCGTATTTGGATTGGATTCAACTCCCTACTTTCCGCTTGCCTGGTTTTACGGACATCAAAAACGGTGATGTAGTCGTGTTCAACTATCCTGTCGAGTCGGAATACCCGATGGATTTGCGAACCAATTATATCAAACGTTGTGTGGCGATTGGTGGTGATGAATTGGAAATAAAAGACTCTGAGGTTTTTATTAATGGAAAAGCCCTTGACAATCCGCCCATGCGCCAAAATGGTTATTACGTGAAAACGAAAAACCAAGTAAATGAACGCATTTTTAAAAAATTGGATATTACCGACCTGATGCCCGTTCCCAATGGTTATTTGGTTCATGCTACTGACGAAAATATTAAACGCTTGAAAGAAAATGATGCCATTGAAAATATTGTGCTTTTGAAAGAAGAAAAAGGCGTTTCTTCGGAAAAAGTATTTCCTAATTCTAAATATTTTGATTGGAATATGGACAATTTTGGTCCCTTGAAACTGCCTGCCAAAGATATGACTATCAAATTGGACAGTATCAATGTGGCATTGTACGGTCTGATGATTGTAAAATACGAACGTTTGGAAAAAGCAGAGATCAAAGGCGACAAACTTTTGATTGATGGGAAAGAAGCTACAGAATATACTTTCAAACAAAATTATTATTTTATGATGGGCGATAACCGCAAAAATTCGCTTGATTCGAGGGTTTGGGGTTTTGTTCCCGAAGATCACGTAATCGGCAGGGGGCTGTTGGTTTGGTTTTCTATTGATCCCGATCCTTCGACTTCGTTTTTTGACCGAATCCGAGCCAGCCGAATCGGTAATATTATTCGCTAAAAAAATTTCTACATCAAACCTATAGGGTTTTCGAAACCTTATAGGTTTAACTCCTACAAAATTTTGAAAATTACATTTTTAGGAACAGGAACTTCGCAAGGTGTGCCTATTATTGGGTGTAATTGTGAAGTTTGTACTTCTCTGGACTATAAAGATAAGCGTCTGCGGACTTCGGTTCATATCGAGATCGAAGGGCAAAGTTGGTTGATCGATACAAGCCCCGATCTGCGACAACAATGCTTACAAAATCCTCATATTCAGCGAATCGACGCTATTCTTTATACCCATTCCCACAAAGATCACGTAGCAGGACTTGATGAAATTCGGGCTTTTTATTACAAACAAAACCAACAAGATATTCCTATTTATACAAACCAAGAGGTTTTGGATAAGCTCAAAATGGAATACGATTATATGTTCAAAGTGCCACGTTACCCTGGTGTTGCAGGTGTGCAGGTCAATTTGATCGAAAACAAGCCTTTCCACATTGGGAATATGCCTGTTATTCCGCTTGAGGTTATGCACTTCGAAATGGCTGTTTTGGGTTTTAGGATTGGAAATTTTACCTATATTACTGATGCTAAAACGATCAAGGCTGAAGAATTGGAAAAAGCAAAAGGTTCTAAAATATTGGTAGTCAATGCTTTGCGAAAAGAATTACATTATTCGCATTTCAATTTGGAAGAAGCCTTAGCAGTTGCCAAAACTGTAGGGGCAGAACGAACCTACCTGATCCACATAAGTCATAATCTGGGACGACACAAAGCCGTAGAACTCGAATTACCCGATTCGGTGCGCTTGGCGTATGACGGTTTGAGGCTAAAGATCGACTAAACAATCTTGAAAATATCAATCAAAATCACCATTCGGTCTTCCAAACGTGCCACTCCTGTAATATAATTTTTGTTCATATTTTCTTCCTCCGCCACGCTGGGCGAACGGTCTATTTGCGATTCATAAACGCTTAGTGTATTAGGCACTTCAAAAGACGTAAGGGCAATATGTAAGTCCTTGCTATCAATCACCAAACAGTAAGGCGGGTGCGCATCGGGTTTGTGATTGTTGTGCTTCAAGTCCAATTTTTTTTCCAAATTAATAATTGCCATCACATTTCCCCTGATATTTGCCACACCCAAGACGTAATCGGGGGCTAAAGGCACAGGCGTAATGTGCGGAGTTGGGACTACTTCTTTGATTTGTTCTATCGACAAGCCGTATTCTTCGCCACCTAAGCGAAAAACAATAAGTTGAGAATTTTGTATTGCTTCTGTAGCTTCCATAAAAAATATAAACTATTGATTTTCAATAAATTAAAAATAATCATGCAAGGTGATTCTTCTGGATTTAAAAGTAGTAAATATTTACCAATAAAATCTTAATTTTGCGGCATCAATCTACAAATCATTCTTAAATTATGAAAAAAATAATCTTTAGAATAATGCTTGGAATAGCTCTTGGCTTTTTTCTTATCCAACTATTTTTTAACTGGGATTCGGTGCTAAAAGGGTTTGAAGATGGTTATAAGGCGGGTTACGAAGCGGGAAGTAAAATAAAATAAAAATTCCTTTTCAAAAAACAAAAACTATTGACAAAATGCTCCAAAAGCAATCAATAGTTTTTTCTTTTTTTGTATCTTTGTGTAAATCTTAATCAAGAAGAAAATTATGGCAAAGAAAAAAGAATGGAAAGAGGGCGAAATAGCCCTTTCTTTTGGTTTGAAAAAAATAGATACCTACTATACGCCTCTCTTGCAAGAATGGCTTGCAGTCGAAATGCCTGTTTTTGATATAAGAGAAGCAGGAAATTTTGAGGAATTATTGAAAAAAACGCCTAAAATTCAAACTTGGGGGGAGGAAGACCTACGAAATGAAGTTCATTAGCCCTGTTTTGGAATTAGGCAAACTTACCGAAGACAGCAATTTTGTTTCCATGTTCGACAAGCCTTTATTGGCAACCGTTAAGGATTATAAACTTTCGGTAAGCACTAAGATAAAAGTGTTTGTATATTTTGTAACATAGACTTTAGCCTGTGAATGTATTGATTTTCAGATAGTTAGAGGCAATCACAGGCTAAAGCCTATGCTACAGTTTCTTTCCTATGCTACAGTTTCTTTTGTTAAGGTGCTTAAAAGCCGATTTTGTGATTGGTAGCGGTCTTATGGACTATATGGAAAAACCCTATTTTCATTTTCAAGAATATAAACCCAACAAAAAACCGACAGGCGATTCGATGGCGCAACTTTTAGAAGCCTTTTTGATTGCTCAAGAAAAAAATGCCGATGGCAAACCCTTGTACGGTTGCGAGGTTGTCGGGGATACGTGGAAATTTATTACTATGGAAAATAATCAATATTGCGTTTCCAAACGTTTTGATAGCACCGACAAGGAGGAATTATTGCAAATTATAGCTATTTTACGCAAATTCAGATATATTTTGGAAACAAGATTGCTCTAAAATCGTATTTTAGATTTTAAAAATCTTAAATCAAGGAAAAATTATGGCAAAGAAAAAAATAAGAATATGGTCGGAAGCGGAGCTGATCGATACTTTTGGATTGGTCAAAACTAAATTCGATGATCCTTTATTGGTCGAGTGGCTTGAAGCAAGTACTGTTTTGAATGAGAATGAAAGCGTTACTTTTGATCAAATTTTGAAAGATGC
>JAAFHK010000041.1:0-9526 GCA_013297565.1 Cytophagales bacterium | reverse complement strand
GATCGAAGCATGGAACGAGGAAGACCTAAAAATGAATTTTATTGCTTTTGTGATCAATTTGGCGAATTTGAGGTCGAACGGAAAATTCCGTACTTATTTTGAAAAAACTGTAGAGGCTGAAGTCGAGGGGCATTATTTGAAAATTAAGACCGATTTTATGATTGCCAAAGGGATTTTGGACATGGTAAAAACGCCTTATTTCCATTTTCAAGAATACAAACGCGACAAAGACCCCTACGGCGATCCGATTGCCCAACTTATCGAGGCGTTTTTGGTGGCGCAGGAACGCAATAAAAATGATTTGCCTCTGTACGGCTGTTATGTGGTCGGAAGACTTTGGTATTTTGTAACCATGCAAGGCAAAAAATACTGCGTTTCGAAGGCTTTTGATGCAACCGATCAAGACGATTTGTTGCGAATAATTGCTATTTTACGCAAATTTAAGCATATTTTGGAAACAAGATTGCTCTAAAATCGTATTTTAGATTTTAAAAAACACACAAAAACAATATGGCAAAAGATAAATTACGAAGTAAAGATTTGAACGAAATTGGTTTCAAGGACAATAAAAGTGTGAGCATGGCGCTTGATGCGGTCAATCGGTATCACAAACACGAAAGTCTTGAAAATCAGTTAGCTATGCTCAAAGAACTGATCGAAAACCCACAAGATTTCGAAGAAGATATGGCTTTTGGGAAAATTGCTTTCGTGTTGCAAGGCAAAGATCGAAATGCGGAATATATTTCGGAAATAGAACTGAACACCGAAGGGATTTCGTACCCTGTGTATGGGCGTGAAAATATAGAAGAAGGGGCTTTCAAACAAATGGAAATTGCCTCGCATTTGCCCGTAGCAGTTGCGGGGGCGCTCATGCCCGATGCCCATCAGGGCTACGGTTTGCCGATTGGCGGCGTGTTGGCGACTCGAAATGCCGTAATTCCTTACGGAGTGGGCGTGGATATTGGTTGCCGAATGTGCCTTTCTATTTTTCCTATCGAACCCCTGCAACTCGAACGCAATCGAAGCACTTTTAAGCGTGAATTGCAGTACGAAACGCTTTTTGGGGCGGGTTCTGAACTTCGAAACCCGTTGGACGATGCTATTTTTGATCGCCCTGAATTTCAGGAAATTAGGATTGCAAGAGCCATGAAAGAAAAAGCCCAAAAACAGATCGGGACTTCGGGATCAGGCAATCATTTTGTGGAGTTTGGCTTGGTCGAAATCCTTGATCCTACCAACGAAATGGGTTTGGCAGTCGGAAAATATGTCGGTTTGCTTTCCCATTCGGGTTCGAGGGGCTTAGGGGCAAGCATTGCCGAACATTACACGAAAATAGCCATGCACCTTTGCCGCTTGCCAAAAGAGGCTAAACATTTGGCTTGGTTAAGCCTCGATAGTGTCGAGGGTGATGAATATTGGCGTGCCATGAATTTGGCGGGCGATTATGCTTCGGCTTGTCATCATCATATTCATTACAAATTGGCGAAAGCGCTTGGCGAAAAACCTTTGGCAATGGTCGAAAACCACCATAATTTTGCTTGGAAAGAAAAATTGGCAGACGGTTCGGAGGTGATTGTGCATCGGAAAGGGGCAACTCCTGCGGGAAAAGGCGTTTTGGGAATTATCCCTGGTTCGATGACCACCGAAGGTTTTATAGTGCGGGGAAAAGGAAACGAAAACTCGATCAATTCGGCGGCTCATGGGGCAGGGCGTTTGATGTCGCGCCGCAAAGCCATCGATACAATCACGCGCAAAGATTTGAAAGAAGTGTTGGACAAAAGTTCCGTAGAGTTGATAGGCGGAAGCGTAGATGAAGCACCCATGGCGTACAAAGACATTCATCAGGTCATGGGTTTTCAGCGGGAATTAGTCGAAATATTGGGCACTTTTCTACCGAAAATTGTCAGAATGGATAATAATTAGGGGCTGAAAAAATGTCTTTTATACTCAAAACCTCCGTAATTTCAGCATTTAGTTTAACGTAATAATTTAATTATCAAATAGATGTAATCTTTTGAAAAGATTACATCTATGCGGCTTTTAGTATAAAAACCTTATAGGTTTGCATAATTGAACAGTTTCCGAAGCCCTCGATTCAGCGGTTCTTCTACAATTTTGAACAGAAAAATGGCAATAAGATTCAACAGGCTAAAAATAATGAGGTATTTGACGATCATAAAACGAAATTCAGGAATTAGGCTTTTCAAAAAATCATAAATAAATCCTAAATGTATCAAATAGAGAATGTATGAACTTTTGCCCAATAATTCCATGATTGGGTTTTCTAAAAAAGTTCTTATGGACGTTTTTTCTGTTAATAAACCCCAAAAAAAGATGGCTATTCCAAAAATCGGCAATAAAATATTATTGATTAGCATACCAAAAGGGTGTCTGATTCCAAAGTCTTCCCCTGTTTGTATTTTTATTATTGCCAATCCAATAATGAATAAAATGACCATAATTATGCCCAAATAAGTATAATAGGTCTTGTTTTGGTTTTCGTTTTGTTGTAAAAATAGGCGAGCTAAATAGATTCCGACAAAAAACTCCACGCATCTACCCAAAAAAGTATAACCTACAAAAAAGCGCCAATCGCCCCAATAATCAATCGGAAAGATATTTTTTTTGAAAAGGAAGGTCAAAAAAGCCCCAAGTCCAAACAAAAATAAAGGAATAAGCCATAAGTAATGCTTGTTTTTGGTGATCAAAATGAAAAAGAATGGGGCTGAAAAATAAAAGCACTCCTCTACGGTTAAAGACCAGCCCTGTGAGATTTCGATGAATTTGTAAATATTGGCAAAGCCTTTTAAGAAAGTGATGGATAAAATATAATGAAAAGTTGAGAACCCGTTAATCGGATTTTCAAAAAAGCGAAATAAATAAGTTGCTGTAGTGAGTAAGAAAAAAAAGGGATAAATTCGGGCAAAACGGTTAAAAAAATAGTTTTTAAGCCATTTTTGGTTTAGCTCTACCTTTTCAAAATACCGCAAAGCAATCAAGAAACCGCTAAGTACGAAGAAGAAAGTAACGCCCACGTGCAGTTCCTTCAAAAATAGAAACTTGTATTCTACTTGCTTGGGAAAAAGATTATAATGATGCAAATACACCAATACAACAGCTAAAGTGCGGACTCCTGTGAGGGCGGGTAAATAGGTGTTTTTTGGCTGAAGGTTCATGAATATGAAATTAAAATAATTATACGAAATCTTTAATAAGTTTAATATTTCGTATTTATTTGACAAGGGGTCAAGCCCCCTTGTCTTAAAATGTGGCTTTTGGGCAAATTTTTATAGGCAGTTTTTGAACCTAAAGGGAATAATTATTTTTTAAACAAGCGCAATTCCAAAAAAGCGATCCAAAACGGTCAGGACGAAAATAATCCCCAAAATAATTGGGCAGACAAAACTCACCGCAATATGTACCAGAGGTCGAACCCAAGAGTTCGCATAACCTTCATTTCCTGCGGTTAATTCGGCATCAAGATTTTCTTTTTTCCAGTAATACGCCGTAAAAATCGAGATCATAAAACCGCCCAAAGGCAGAAAAGTATCATTGGCAATGTGCTGAACAAATGTTAAGAAATCAGTAGCTTTAGTTGCTCCAAGATAGGTAATAAATTCGGTAAAGAAAGGCGAAGCCCCACTCGAAAGCATGGAAGGAATGCCAATCAAGAAAATGAAAAGTGCCACTCCCCAAACTGTTTTTTGGCGATCCCATTTGTATTCATCAACCAAATACGCCACAGGCACTTCCAAAAGCGAAACGGTAGAAGTAAGCGCCGCAAAGGATAAAAGTAAAAAGAAAGAACCGCCAACAATAATGCCCAGCGTAGTCCCAAACGACTCGAAAACCCCAGGAAGAACCGTAAAAATAAGCCCTGGTCCAGAACCCACTCCTTGCATAGTTCCCTGACTAATGTACGCCACAAAAGGAAACATCATCAAACCCGCAATAAAGGCAATACTGATCGTAGCGGCAATGATAATGACCGAAGAACTGACGATATTGTTGTCACGTGAAAAATAACTTCCGTAAGTAATTAAGGCCCCCATACCCAAAGAAAGCGAGAAAAAGGCTTGTCCCAAAGCGCTGTAAATGACTTTGAAAGTGATTTTTGAAAAATCAGGCACAAGATAAAACTTCAAACCTGTAAGCGCATGGTCTAAGCTAAAAGCATACAACATCAAACCGATCAGAATCACAAACAAGGCAGGAATCATAATTTTGGTGGCTTTTTCGATCCCGCCTGAAATCCCTCTTGCCACAATAAAAGCCGTCATGACCATAAAAAGAGCTGAATAAGTCGTCATCAAAGGAATATCTGAAATGAAAGTGCTAAACTCTTTACCGATTCCAAAATTGCCTCGCATGATTTCAATAAAAAAACCAAATGCCCAACCCGAAACCACATTGTAAAAAGACAAAATCAAAACGCCACTCACCAAACCCAATTTGCCAATAATGCTCCACTGCTTGAAACCCAAGACTCCAAAAGCACCAACCGCATTTTTGTGTGTTTTTCTACCAATCGCTACTTCGGCAAGCATAATAGGAAAGCAAAAAACAAAGCAACACAAGACATAAACCAACACGAAAGCCGCCCCACCATTGCTCCCAACCTCGAAGGGAAACTTCCAAATACTTCCCAAACCAATAGCCGACCCTGCCGCCGCCGCTACAAAACCTAAACGATCCGAAAAACCACCTCTGTTAGACATAAGTAAGAAAAATGTAATGTATGCTAAATAATTAAAAAAAATTAAAAAGAATGTGATATTTTTTTTTGAATGTATTACCTTCGCACTCGTAAAATTCAAAGCGCCAATATTAGCGAAAACTTTTGAATACCTATCACCTTTTTTTGAAAAATATGCCTAAGGCAAATCAAACTATGCCCAACGACATTGAGCCTCAAGCGGCTGTGCCTGTTGCCGTTCTTACCCATTCCGACCAAATCCTTACTGAAAGTATTTGGAAACTCATGTATAGGCTTTCTGTACCTGCCACCATCGGCATGACGCTTTTTGGGCTAAACAATCTCATAGACGCTGTTTATATTGGTCAGCTTTTAGGCGAAAATGCTCTGGCAGGGGCTTCTCTTATTGTTCCTTTGAGCCAAATTATGTTTGCTTGTGCGGGTCTGATCGGGACGGGCGTAGCTTCGGTTTTGAGTAGGGCGATTGGTGAAAAAAATATCACTTGCCAAGAAAGGATTTTTGCTAATATGACCTTTCTTTCTGCTATTATTTCGGTTTTGATCTATGTTTTCTCTTATTTTTTGACTGATGATTTATTGATTTTTTTGGGTGGTAAAGGAGAGATTTTGAGTATTTCGCACGAATATTTTACGGCATTGATGACAGGCGTATTTTTCAGTATTTGGGGCTTTTCTGCCAATATGATGATCCGTTCGGAGGGCAAAATGAGTCTGGCAATGTCGATGGCGGTTGTGAGTGTTCTTACCAATATTATTCTTACTCCCTTGTTTATCAAGCTCTTAGGTATTAGCGGGGCGGCTTATGCTACCAATATTTCGTGGTTAGTTTATAGCGGTTTGAGTGTTGGCTATTATTTCCTAAAGCAAAGCAGTACAGCCGTGAATCTTCGAATATGGACATGGGATTTGGGGCTGATCAAAGAAATTATATCCGTAGGGCTTTCGGCGATGTTTATGTCTTTGGCGCAACTTCTCCAGCAGGCTTTTGTTTTCAAAACTATTGCCGAAAACGGAAATGCGGCGGATTTGGCTTTTGTAGGTGCGGTGAATCGAGTCTTGATTTTTTCGATTTTGCCTGTTTATGGCTTGGTGCGTTCCTTGCAACCTATGGTTGGGATTAATTATGGGTCTCAAAAACTGTTAAGGGTTAGCGAAATTATGCGAATTTTTATTCTAACAGGAACAGCTTTAGCCTGTTTTTTGTGTCTGCCGATGATATTTGCGCCTGAAGTGATCATGCGAATCATGCTACCCGAAGCCAATTTTACCGCCGAAGATTGGTGCAATTTCCGTATTTTTATCCTTTCTCTGCCCCTGAATCCACTTATTTTATTGGTCATTACTTTTTATCAATCTGTAGGAAACGGAAAAACAGCCTCTTGGCTTACACTTACGCGCCAAGTCCTTCTTTTTTTACCACTTACGTACTTTTTGTTCCAATATTTTGGAATCATGGGTGTTTATTTAGGCACAACTTTGACAGATTTACTTATTTTGGTGCTTTGTGGGCTTATGTACTATGCCCAAACTCGAAAATGGCAAGAAACAAAAATTTAATATTCATTTTATTTTGAAATTTATTTTTTTTCTACCAACTTTGCACCATCAAGAAATCCCAATGACGACAAACTTTTCATATTTATTTTTTGCCATTAGGCAGATTATTTTTAGTCCTCGCCCCTCGAGGGTATAAGTTTGTCGTGTGGTAGCTTGCGTAGCTACTTCTTCTATTTTTTCCCAAATTTTGATCTGCAATCTTATTTATTAGCCCAAATCCATTTTGGTCTAATTTCCTTGTTTTATTTATATTTTTTTCCTTTTCTTACCTAACAAAATCTATTCGACAAATGGAATTTCAAATTGTAGTTGCCAACGAATCGCATTTTGGCTATGCCCAAGAAATCTGCGATCACATGGAAGCCTCCGCCAAACAGCGCGGAACAGGCATTGCCAAACGTTATCCTGAATATATTTGTAAAAAAATGACCGAAGGCAAAGCCGTTATTGCCCTAAAAGGTGATGAATTTGCTGGTTTTTGCTATATCGAAACTTGGGGACACGGAAAATACGTTGCCAATTCGGGTTTGATAGTCAAAGAAACCATGCGCCAGTCGGGTTTGGCAAAAAAAATAAAAAGCAGTGTTTTCGAACTTTCCCGCCAAAAGTATCCTGAAGCCAAAATATTTGGGATTACGACCAGTGCGGCAGTCATGAAAATCAATTCCGAATTGGGCTATAAACCAGTTCCTTTTGCAGATTTGACCGATGACGAGGAGTTTTGGGCAGGTTGCAAAAGCTGTAGCAACCACGATATTTTGCAGCGCACCCAGCGCAAATACTGCCTCTGTACAGGAATGTTGTACGATCCTGTCAAAGAAAAAAATACGGTCGATGCTGACAAAACCGACCGAAAAGTAGCCATTCATGCCCGCTGGATGCAGATGAAAGCTGATATGTTGCTCGAACAGGAAGCCACTGCCCAAGCCCAAGATGGTCAAAAAACAGAGCAAAAAGCAGGTTTTGTAAGCCCACGTTATGATATTATGCCAAATTAGTTTTTCCGAAAAGCCAGTAAAACTAAAAAATGTCCGATGAATTCCCTTTATGTTTTTGTCTAAAACAAGGCTAAGGGAGTTTATTGGACATGATTTTATTATAATGCAAATCTGGAGTAAAAAATAAAATACGAAATGGCGGTTTGAAACGCCTTAGGCGTGAAATCTTGGTAGAAAATAAATTTTCTCCTCCTACCAAAAGCCTCGTAGGGGCGAAATCTTGGCGTAGATTTCAGGCTTACGGCGTTCTTAAGGGGGGAGTATTTGCCTTTTCCTACCAATATTTTGCACCTACGGTGCTATTTTTTTTCGTAATTTATTGGAAATCAGTATTTTACTTCTTCCTGTCTTTTATGTTGAAGCCCTGATTCGAATTTATACTAAATCAAGTTTTTTACAAATTGTTCATAAACTTTAATTCTTAAGCCAAAATATTCATAAATTCACAAACAAAATTGACCTGTTTTATTCTTATTTTAAAAAAATAAAAGTAAGAATTTTATAAATAAGTTGATTTCACTAAAATTCAATTTTAAATATTATATTTTATGAAAAAAATCATATTATTTTGTTTTATTAGTTTATTCAGTATTGATTTTGGTTTTGCCCAAAACACTGACAAACCTCAAGATTTTTTGCCTGCCTCTTTCCACAAAGAAAGGCGCGAAGCCGTCCGCAAACTCATGCCTGCACGTTCTGTTGCGGTGTTTTTTGCCAATCCTGTTCGCAATCGTGCCAATGACGTGGATTATCATTATCATCAAGACCCCGATTTTTATTATTTGACGGGCTATCCTGAACCAAATGCCGTTTTGCTTATTTTTTCCGAAAATCAAAAAGGCACGGACGGAAAATCCTACAATGAAGTAGTTTTTGTGCAAAAAAAAGACCCACGTGCGGAACAATGGACGGGCAAACGCATGGGTGTTGAGGGAGTAAAAGCCCAATTAGGTTTTGAGCAGGTTTTCGAGGGTAGCACTTTCAAAAATTTTCCTCTTGATCCTTTTTCTTTTGACAAAATTTTGATTTTGGGTTTCCAAAATGATGTTCGTCCTTCAAAAGAGGAAGGTGATTTGTCAAAATTGATCCAAAATTTTAAAACCAAAACCAATTATCAAGGCGATCAGATAGGTGAAGACCGTTACGCATTGTATAATATGATCAAAGCAACTACAGTCCAAAATAATGCAAACGTTGCGCAGTCCATTGGTCGGGCAGTCGAAAAAGATGCAAATTTGAAACAGGATAAGGTTTTACAAGATTTTTTGGCGGCACAAAATCCTGAACAACGCCTTAAAATTGCCCAAAACATCAACATTGGCAAGCATGACTCCTATGATCTGGTCGAAATCATGGACGGTTTGCGCGAAACTAAATCCGCCGCAGAAATCAAACTTTTGCGCAAAGCGATCAGCATTACGGCAATCGGGCAGATCGAAATGATGAAAGCCATGCACCCCAATATGTCGGAAAGTGAAATCCAAGGTATTCATGAATTTGTGTATAAAAAGTACGGTTCAGAATACGAAGGTTACCCATCTATAGTGGGCGGCGGGCATAACGGTTGTGTTTTGCATTATATCGAAAATAACAAACCCAAAGTAGGTAACGAACTGGTACTGATGGACTTAGGCGCAGAATATCATGGTTATACGGCAGACGTAACTCGTACGATTCCCGCAAACGGCAAATTTTCGGCAGAGCAAAAAGCCATTTATGAAATTGTTTATGAGGCTCAAGAAGCGGGTATTAAAGAATGTAAGGTTGGTAATAGTTTTCGCAGTACGCACCTTGCTACCGCCAAAGTGGTCAGTGAAGGCTTGGCTCGATTGGGCATTATTGCTACGCCTGAAACCAAACACAATTATTTTCCGCATGGTACTTCGCACTATCTTGGGCTTGATGTACATGACCGAGGTACGTATGGAGATTTTAAGCCCAATACCATTATTACGGTCGAACCTGGTATTTATATCCCCGAAAACAGCCCTTGCGACAAGAAATGGTGGGGAATTGCGGTGCGGATCGAAGATGATATTTTGATTACAGAAAAAGGTTTTGAGGTACTCTCGGCAGCGGCACCCCGCAAAGCCGAAGAAATTGAAAAACTGATGAAAGAAAAAAGCATTTTCGAGGATTATAAACTTCCCAAACTCGATTAGTAAATGTATGAAAAAGGTCTAAATATTACATAAGTAATAAATTTTCTTTTTTCAAAAAAATATCTTTTTTTATTTTTTTTTGATTTTTTTTG
>JAAFHK010000409.1:1322-3963 GCA_013297565.1 Cytophagales bacterium | reverse complement strand
TTATTATATTGGTGTGCAGTTTCACCCCGAACTCAAAAGTACGGTACTGAATCCGCACCCGCTTTTTGTCCGTTTTGTCAGAGAAGCGATTGGGTATAAGGCAAGATAAAAACCATGAAGGAGAAAGAAAACGGAGATACCGAAAACAAAATCAAGGAAGTTGCCAAACGCCTTTTCATAGAGCGCGGTTTTGAGGCTACCAAAACACGGGACATTGCCAAAGAAGCTGGGGTCAATATAGCCTTGCTCAATTATTATTTTAGGAGCAAAGAAAAACTTTTTGAAAAGATTTTTGAGGAAAGTGTCAATCAGTATCTCCACATCTTGGTATCGATTCTCAACGAAGAACTGCCTTTAGAAACCAAAATTCGGAAGTTTGTTAGTAATTATATAGAGGCGATTCGGCAAGAACCGCACCTGACTTTGTTTGTCCTAAGCGAAATGCGCTACCGCAAAAGTACCGTCATGGAACGAATTTTTGTGCCTGAAATCAAATCGACCCAAACCCTCAAACAACAGTTGGAAAGCGAAGCGGCGGCGGGCAATATTCGCCCCATGAATCATCACCAGTTCGAGCTTTGCATTGCCTCGATGGTTTCATTTCCTTTCATTGCCAAACCGATCACGATGGCTATTGGCGAAATGAATGAATTAGATTTTGACAGGTTTATAGAAGACCGCAAAACGATTATTGCTGATATGATGTGGGCATATTTGACTTGTAAAAATCAATAAAAAACAATCAAAATCTTTGACCTTGCGGGTTTTTAAAACCCGTAAGGTCTTGACAATCAAAATATTGATAGAAAAAGGCAAAATCTCCTTAAAAATGCCGTAGGCATGAAATATAGCCCGATATTTCGCCCCTGTGGGGCTTTTGAGAGGAGAAAGAAATATTTTCTACCAATGTACAACGCCTACGGCGTTATGAACTGTCATTTCGTAGCCTATTTCGAACGACTACTTCCAATTATTCATCATTGCCTAACCCTCGACCAGCGTTGGCTGGTCGCAAAATGATCTTTTGGCAAACCCAACCACTCTAAAGCATTCGAACTCAATAGTTTTTCCTTTAATGCTTGCGAATAAGGCATGGAATGGATCAGGCTTCCCGCTTCGAGTTCGCCAAGCGGAAAAGGATAATCTGTCCCCAGAACTATCTTGTCTTCGCCCAAAAGTTTCATGACAAAATCCAATGCCTGCGGGTCATGTACCAAGGAATCTACATAAAATTTGCCCAGATAATTGCGTGGATTGTAGGGATTATCAACGGCACAAAGGTCAGGACGAACCACAAAGCCATGCTCCACACGCCCAATCGTATAAGGAAATGAACCGCCTCCATGGGCAAAAGCTACCCGCAGTTTGGGCAAACGCTGAAAAACTCCACCAAAAATCATCGAACAGATCGCCAAAGAAGTTTCGGCAGGCATCCCGACCAGCCAAGGAAGCCAATATTTGGGCATTTGTTTCTGCCCTGCCATGTCCCAAGGATGAACAAAAATAGCCATATCGAGTGCTTGCGCCGCCTCAAAAACAGCGAAAAGTTCGGGAGCATCGAGATTCCATTCATTGACGTGCGAACCAATCTGCACTCCCAAAAGTCCAATTTTTTTACACCGTTCCAATTCTTTGACCGCCAAATCGGGACTTTGCATGGGTAGCGTCCCCAAACCAATAAAACGTTCGGGATAGCGGCGCACCACATCGGCTATATGATCGTTTAGAATCTGGGACAAATCCCAAGTGTCCGCAGGCTTCGCCCAATAATTGAACATGACAGGAACGGTCGAAAGTACCTGAATATCAACGTGTTGGTGATCACATTCTGTAATTCGCTGTTCCGCACTCCACACATTATCCTGCACTTCCCTAAAAAAACGATCATCAACCATCATTCGAGCCTTACAAGGAGCATGGTGTTCGAGACGAACAAAACCACCGTAACCGTAGCGTTCGCGCAAGTCTGGAAAAGTTTCGGGCAGAATATGGGTGTGGATATCGATAGTAAAAATTCGGCTCAAGGTCGTTCCTGTTTTGTGATAATGAAAATCCCTATTTTAAATTTCAATTTTTTTTCTTGCAATTTTCAAAATTAATGAGTGCTAATTAGAAATTTGTATTTTTTCCAAAAAAATTCTTTTATTTGCAAAAAAACAAAGCATTTTTACCCATTTTATGTTCAGATTTATTCTTGTTTTTTGTCTGGGGATTACTTTCTTGCAAGCACAACCAAAAGATACGCTGAAAACTGCTTTTTTGGAAGAAATAACCGTGCGTGGCAAAAAAATAAAACTCCCCAAATTACCAAACATGGTCGTTTTGGAAGATAGTCTATTGATCGACCAGACCGAAGTGTCAAATTTGCATTATCGGCTTTTTTTGGAGCATAAAAAGCAAAATCCATCAGAATACAAGGCTTTACTGCCCGATACATTGGTTTGGAATAAATTTAAAATGAATGATCCCTACATCGACCATTATTTTCGGTATCAGGGTTTTGCGCAGTTTCCCGTTGTGGGGGTAAGCCATGAACAGGCTTTGGCGTTTTGTGCTTGGCGTTCGGACTATTTGACGGCTTATTACCAAAATAAAAAGGGGAAATGGAAAAATTATGACTTTGTTTTTAGTTTTCGCCTCC
>JAAFHK010000409.1:0-1312 GCA_013297565.1 Cytophagales bacterium | reverse complement strand
CCAAGCGAAGCTGAATGGGAAAAAGCGGCTTTAGCAGGACAAAATATAAGCGAAAATCCATACGGTTTTGGGAAAAAAGCCTTTAAAATTTGGAAAAAAGGCGAAGAAAACTCGAAAGAAAAAATAGTAAATTGGGAAAGCAAAAGCGGCAAAGCCGAAGGTATGATTATGAATTGGATTTACGGTTATGAGCCAAACGACTGGGAAATTTACCAAATGATTGGCAATGTGGCGGAAATGGTCAAAGAACGAGGAATGGCAAAAGGCGGAAGTTGGCAGGATACGCCCGAAAACTGCAAGATTGGCGCAAAGCAAAAATACGATAAAGCCGATTATTGGGTAGGATTCAGGTGCGTTTGTGAAGTCAAAATTACGAAACGAAAATAAAAACCCTTTTTTTATGGAATTATTACACCAAAGTAAGTACATCAGTATTTCTTTTTTGCCTCAAGGGCGCATTATTAAAGCCGTTTGGACAACAGCAACCCAAGAAATGGAAGATGCAGACTTTCAGGAATCCATACAGCATATCTGGCAGAATGTTCGTAACAAGAAACCAGTTGGCTTTTTGGGCGATACACGGCTATTCTTTTTTGTGGTTTCAATACATTTGCAGACATGGTACGGCGAAAATATTGGCGATACTTTTGGCACAGGTACGAACAAGATCGCTATGTTGGTAACTTCGGAATTTATAGCGCAGGTTTCCATAGAGCAGACTATCGAGGAGGACAAAAGTGCAGTAAAAACGCGCTATTTTGACGAGGAGGAAAAAGCACTTACTTGGTTATCACTTTAAAAATTTACGAAAATTGCAAGAAAATATCAATCTACAGCCTTATAACACCATGGGAATCGAAGCCCATGCCCGCTATTTTCTGGAAATTCGTGAAACTACAGAACTACAGTTTTTCTTGAAAAAAAAAACGTTTTTGGAAGACGAAATTTTGATTTTGGGAGGCGGAAGCAATCTTTTATTCACCCAAAATTTTAAAGGGCTTGTCCTTAAAAATACAATTTTGGGCATCACGAAACTCAAAGAAGATTCCGACTATGTGTTCTTGCGTGTAGGAGCAGGTGAAAATTGGCATAATTTTGTGAAATATTGTGTCGAAAACAATTTAAGTGGAGTCGAAAATCTGTCTTTAATTTTTGGAACAGTTGGCGCAGCACCCATCCAAAATATTGGGGCTTATGGCGTAGAAGTCAAAGAAGTGATCGAGAGAGTTGAAGCATACGATATACGAACGGGCGAAATTTTGTTTTTTGACCAAAACGAATGTGAATTTGGGTACAGAGATAGCATTTTCAA
>JAAFHK010000408.1 GCA_013297565.1 Cytophagales bacterium | reverse complement strand
GTCCTGACCTATTCGGTTTCGCCCGATTTGGTAGGGGGTGATTATTACGATTTTTATAAAATTTCGGAAAATAAATATGCCCTTATTATTGGTGATGTTTCGGGTAAAGGCACTTCGGCGGCATTTTATATGGCACAAATGAAAGGTGTTTTTCATAGTCTTGTGCAGTTTGACCTTGCACCGGATATGTTTTTGAAGTTCGCCAACGATGCTCTAACGCGCTGTTTGGAACGAAACTCATTTATTACCGCAACTTATTGCCTGCTCGATACGCAAAACCACAAAGTGTATTATTCGCGCGCAGGACATTGCCCCATGCTTTATTATAATGCCGACCAGCAAACTCATACCTATCTCGAAGGAAAAGGCATGGGGCTGGGAATTATCCGAAACAATAAATTTGAGGAATATATTGATATTCAGTGCATTAGCTATGGTTCAGGTGATAGCATCTTGCTTTTTACAGACGGAGTCATCGAGGCAAAAAGCCAAAATGGTTCAGAAGAATACGGCTACGAACGCCTCAAACAAACTATGGAGCTGAACCAACCCCTCGAAGCCAATGATCTTTTGAGTCGCTTGGTCAATGACCTTGACGATTTTACAGGACACGAAAAACCACAAGACGACACCACTTTTGTATTGATTAGATTCTGTTAGGTATTTCAAGAATCATTAAAAAAAATAGCTTGATTTACGTTTTTTACTCAAACTCCGTTCAATATTTCTAAAAAAATGAATGAATTTTTCTATCACATTGTAGAACTATTTAAACAGATTTGTAAAATTACAGACTTGACTTACGAAGAACTTAATATTTTGGTTTATTGTCTTTTCATTCCTTTTTCATGGCTACTTATAGGCGTTATTCGGACTCGAAAACATTGGAATTTGCTCATTATCAACTTATTAGTAATTGTTTTCTTTCTATTTTATCGCCAAAAATTTACTTCGATCAGTAACATTTTTTATACACAAAACATCAAGTTCTTGGAGTTTTTGGGTGATCATACCCTTCAAGGGTATATTTATATTTCCGTATTGATGGGTGTTCTTATTCCTTTTTTTATGTATTTTGCTTTGTTCCGCATTGGCAAGAAATATTTGTATTATTTAATTTTTAGTTATTTTTTGGGTTTAAGTCTTTATTTTTTGATCGTTTTTTTATGAGATTTTCTATTTTAGGACTTACGCATTTTTTATACTCAAAACTCTTATAAATTACACATTTTAAAAATTGTAAAATATTGATTTTCAACCTTGTAAGGTCTTTAAGACCTTACAAGGTTATACAGTTTTTAGTATAGAACTAACAGTTCTTAAAGAACTGTTAGTTCTTGATTATCAAGAGTTTATAAAAATAACATTTTTTTCAAAAAATGTTATTTTTAAGCAATTACGAGCAAAATGCGTAAGTCATATATTTAATAAAAATTGGTTTTGAGAAAAGCAAAACAAAAACCGCAATATTTTAAAATATTGTGGTTTTTGTTTTTTAATCTATCGGATTTTCTACTTCCAAATCTTCTATTTTTTCAAAATCTTTGCTATTCCTACTCAATAAAGTACGATCTTGTACTTTAGCTGTAGCCCCAATAATCGCATCAGGTAACTTGATTTTATGTTTGCGGCGTATTTCGGCAACTTGCTCTACAATCGTAGCATCTACAGGAAAATTTGGGCTTCGGCTAAAAAGGCTTTGATCGTATTGAGATCAGCCGAATCCAGCGAGGTATAACTCAACAATTCTATTTCGGAAATCACAGAGATAGCAAAAGAATTTTCTAAAATTTCCTCTACTCGTTCAATTTTATCCGCAGGAATTTGATTTTCGAGGTAATAAATCAAAATATTGGTATCAATTAAATACTTCTTTCCCATTCTGATCGCAAATTTTCAATAAATTGATCTATTTCTGTACGAGTGCGGCGGGTTTTGAGTGCGCCTCTGAAACGTCTAATTGCCGTCTTTTGAGGCATTGGACGCAATAAAACAATGACTTCCACTTGACTATTGGCAAACTCGATGGGAACTTGTAAATGTAATTCCCGATGGTTTAGGGTGTGATAAAAACGAACCGCTTGCATAATTTTTTTATCCTTTCTTTCCCTTTAATAAGGATAGATTTGTTCGTAGGTTTTCGATTTCAAAAAATTGCAAAACGAACGAATTGGCATAAAACGTCAAAGTTTCGAAACAGAACGCACGAAAACAAGCCGATGCCAATTCAAAACCCAAACTTTCAGAAAATAGATTCACAAAAGTCTAAAACAGCAAAAAAAACCGCAATATTTTAAAAATATTGCGGTTTTTCTCATTACTTTTTAAAAGAAATGGTATAAGGTTTTCCACCAATCGAAACCCGATAAAATATATTCGTAACTGCCACTTTGTTTTTATCAAAAGCCTCATAAAATCCTTGCGGACGTTCGCTTTCTTTCAAACGCAAACCTACATAGGTTTTTCCCGCCACAATTTGGTCTGGAATAATTAACTCAACGGCATTTTGATATACTTCTCCAAACTGCACTTTGTATTCTACACTTTTTGGGATACCAATTTCCAAATATGTTTCTTCAAAAATAAGTTCGGTAGGCGAACTCGAAGCCTTTACCTTGAGTTGGGTATCTCTTGAGAGAATTGTTTCGGTTTCATCGAGGCGAAATCCTTTGAAAGGGCTATTTTGGAGCAATAAATTTTTGAAATCGGGTGGAGGAATTTCAATGATATTGGTTTTGGTACAAGCCAAAGGAAAAAACAAAAGGCAAGCAAACAGGGGGTAGAAAAAAACTTTTTTCATTTTTTTGAGATATTTGGTTTCTTCTTTAGACTCTAAAAAGCAATAAAGCGTGGCAAAATTAAAATATTTTTTTAAGAAAGATTTATAAAAAACATTTAATTTTTGGATATTGGAGGTTCAAATATTATATTGCCTCCAATTTTTTATAACCCTTTGAAATTCAAATTATTATGGCAACTGCTCAATCCGTAATTCAAGCCCGTAAGCTCTTTGTCATGTCCCAAAAAAACGAGGGCGGTCGAAATACATACAATATTTCCTTTCCACACCCCAATACTGGGGCAACCATGAATATATCGTTTCGGGATAATATCCCTAACGTAAAATTCGCCAACGGCATTTCTTACAAAGGAACTTCGCTGGTCGACCCGATCCCGCTTACCGTTTTCCAAAACGCAGGGCTGACACCTGCACAAGCCAAAGGTTTGAAATTGGTTGCCAAACATGAAGGAAATTTTGATGCCATTAATAGCTGGGACTCGGCTATTTTTTCATGGGGTTTTATCCAATTTGCAGGGGGAGTACAGGGTAGCACATTGGGGAGTCTTTTGTTGAACATAAAAATTGCAGAACCGCGTATTTTTGAGGCTTTGTTTGGACAGTTTGGGATCGATGTCGTTTCGGCGGGTCCCACGGGGCAGGTTTCTGTCATTGTGCCTGAACGTGATACGGTCGTCAAAGACAACGAAGCTTGGACCTATATCAAAGACAATAAAATACTGACCGCTGTATTCATACGCGCAGGCAATCACCCAACGGCTATGGTCAAACAGATCGAACACGCTGTTCGCAACTATGCTGTTCCTGCTCTTAGAAAAGCCAATACTACGGTTACTTTAGCTGGTCAGAGTTTCCCTATCAATCCTTTATCTCAAGTGATCCGTTCGGAAGCTGGGCAGA
The DNA here is from genome assembly GCA_013297565.1 of Cytophagales bacterium. Lineage (GTDB taxonomy): Bacteria > Bacteroidota > Bacteroidia > Cytophagales > Thermoflexibacteraceae > JAAFHK01. The sequence goes on along the minus strand of JAAFHK010000408.1, from coordinate 264 downwards.
CTGCTTTGATAGATATTACTGTAAATCAATGGATTACAAAAACAGGAGCATGGTTCAAAAATGCTATCGAGGCAGTCGGGACTAAGGCAGGAATCAAGAATTTTGATCAACTGCTGGCAATAGACGAAAAAGCGGTGCATACCCAAATGGCAGCGGACGCACAAGGCAAGGACAAACGGATAGTGGATCGAATGACAAGTATCCTAAACAGTGGTTTGAGTTTTGCCAAATAAAAAATATTACGAAAACTGTAAAATTTTTATA
>JAAFHK010000407.1 GCA_013297565.1 Cytophagales bacterium | reverse complement strand
GAATGTCGCAAAAAGGTTTATGACTTTCTCAAAACTTGGCTTTCCGCCTTGAAATAAGCAAAACCAAATTTTTACCACTAAGGCACAAAGAACACAAGCCACACTTAGTGAAACTTCGTGGTTTTGGGTGTTCTGCGTGTTACAAACCAATTTTTACCACAAGGACACAAGAAACACAAGAATACAGAAACTTCGTGGTTTTTGGGTGTTTATGTCATTCTTTATGCGATACAAACAAGCATGAAACGGTTTTTGGAGAAGTAATTTTCATTTTTTCGCCCCTTTGCCCAAGTTCTTCGGGCAACTTCCATAATAAAAAACCGTTAAAATTTAAAAATTTTAACGGTTTTGCTACTTTATTTCAAAAACTATAGCCCAAAAACTTTGTCTAAAATGTCTTTTTGTTCTTTGGTGTGCAGTTTCATAAAACCTGTCGCAGGCGAAGAAGCCGAAGGGCGGGCAATCAAGGTTTTTTCCTCTTTCCAAACCCTTTGGATATAATCCCAATAACCCATATTTTCGGGTTCTTCTTGTACCCAAGTAATATCAACTTTTTTGTACTTTTTCAATTCCGCTTCAAGCTGTTTCAAAGGGAAAGGGTGCAACTGTTCGAGGCGAATAATTGCCAAATCTTTGCGATTTTCCTTGTTTTGGCGTTCAGCAAGTTCATAATAAATTTTACCTGTGCAAAGCACCACATTTTTTACTTTTTTGGGATCGGCAAACGAATCGCCAATGACTTCTTTGAAGTAAGTCCCTTCTACGAAATCCTCCACAGACGAAACACATTGCGGGTGGCGAAGCAAGGATTTTGGCGACATCACGATGCAAGGTTTGCGGAAATCCCAAGTAAGTTGGCGGCGCAAGAGATGGAAAATATTGGCAGGTGTCGTAACATTCGCCACTACCATATTGTATTCGGCACAAAGTTGTAAAAAGCGTTCGGGGTGGGCGTTTGAGTGTTCGGGTCCCTGTCCTTCGTAGCCATGTGGTAGCAACATCACCAAACCTGTCATGCGTTGCCATTTGGATTCGGAACTGCTCACGAACTGGTCGATCATAATTTGCGCTCCGTTCGCAAAATCACCGAATTGGGCTTCCCAAATCACTAAAGCGTTTGGATTTGCCATGGCGTAGCCAAATTCGAAACCTAAGACTCCGTACTCGGAAGGCAAGGAATTATAAATATAAAATTCGGCTTGGTCGGGCGAAAGATTTTTGAGTTGGCAATACGGTTTATTGCTCTCGGCATCGTTCATGACCGCATGGCGGTGCGAAAAAGTCCCTCTTTGCACGTCCTGCCCTGAAATTCTGACTGTTTTTTGTTCCAAAAGCAACGAACCATACGCCAAAAGTTCTGCCGTTGCCCAAGGCAAGGTTTTGGTTTCCAAAAACTGTTTTTTGCGGTCTTTTAGCAGGTTTTCGATCTGGCGGATTGGTTTGAAATCATTGGGAAGTTCCATAAGGGCTTTCGCAACTTTTTCGATCTTCGACTTCGAAATCCCTGTATTTGGCGAACTGTCAAAATCTTCGGGTTTGGTACGGCGCAAAGATTTCCATTCTTTTTCAAATTTTTGATAGGCATATTTCAGAGGCTGTTGTTTGACCATATCGAGGCGGTCTTGCAACATATCCCTAAATTCTTTTTCGAGTGCCTCAACTTGGGCTTCGTCTATTTCGCCTTTGGCGATCAACTGTTTGACATAGACCTCACGTGGATTTGGGTGCGTATCGATTATTTTGTACAAGGCAGGTTGCGTAAAACGCGGTTCGTCCGATTCGTTATGCCCATGACGGCGGTAGCAAACCATGTCGATAAATATATCCTTACCAAATTTTTGGCGGTATTCAGCCGCAATCTTTGAAGCGTAATAAACGGCTTGCAAATCATCACCATTTACGTGCAGAACAGGTGAATCCACGATTTCGGTAATATCTGTGCAATAAATACTCGAACGGGCATCTTCAAAATCGGTCGTAAAACTCACTTGGTTATTGATTACAAAGTGGATCGTCCCGCCTGTATTATACCCTGCCAACATTGACATTTGCAGAATTTCGTACATAATGCCTTGTCCCGCTACAGCCCCATCACCATGAATGAGAATGGGCAATACTTTTGAGGCATCATGGCTATGATTTCCGTCTATTTTGGCACGCGCAAAACCCGTAACTACAGGATTTACGGCTTCGAGGTGCGAAGGATTTGGGGCAAGTTTCAGGTCAATCATATTGCCCGAAGGGGTAATAACCTGTGCCGAATAACCCATGTGATATTTTACATCACCGCCACCCGAAAGGTTGGTCAAATCACCACCACCCTCGAACTCATTAAAAATCATTTCGTAGGTTTTGCTCATAATATTGACCAATACATTCAGACGACCGCGATGCGCCATGCCAATAATGGCTTCCTCCACGCCCAGTGCCGCCGCCGTATTGATGATGGCATCAAGGGCAGGAATGGTCGATTCACCGCCTTCCATCGAAAAGCGTTTTTGTCCTACAAATTTTTTCTGAAGGAAACTCTCAAACACTACAGCCTCGTTGAGTTTTTTCAAAATGCGTTTTTTCTCGTCAATAGAAGGATTAAAAGCCAAAAAATCCTTTTCGACTTTTTGCAAAAACCAATCTACAATTTCAGGTTCGCGCACGTGCATAAACTCAAAACCAATCGCACCTTTGTAGGTTCGTTCCAGAAAAGCAATGATGTCCTTCAATTTGGCTTTTCCCAAACCTACGAATTTGCCCGCCTGAAATTCCCCGTCCAAATCTGCCTCTGAAAGCCCAAAATCGGCTAATTTGAGGCGTGCTTTGCGGTCTTTGCGTGGGCGAACGGGATTGGTTTTGGCTTCCAAATGCCCTCTCGAACGAAATGCCATGATCAAATCGCGCACCTTAAATTCGGTTTCGCTAATTTCACCTTTCGGGGCGTGTCCGTTTAGGTTTGTGCCGTTTGGGGCAAATTTGAAGGAAAAATCAAAACCTTGAAAAAACTGTTGCCAAGAACCATCAACCGATTGTGGATCGGCTTTGTAAGACTGATACAACGAATCGATGTATTCAGCGGGGCTATTCATGTAAGAAAACTGATCCATGTTTATATGTAGGGTTAAAAAATTATACCTTAAGTTTCTTGAAATCTTAAGCAAATATAAGTCTAAATTAGATTCTTCAACATTTTTTGTATTTCTTCTCTACCGAAACTTTAGTCCAAATTACCCACTTCTATTCAATAATTATTACCGAATCTTTCATACTTTGTCTTAAACTGTCCGTAGCCACCGAATCCCGAACAACTTTACCAGTTGGACACCAATAAGGTTTGACTATTTTGACGGAAGCCTTCGGAAATGCGCCTTTCTGAATATCCACTTCGGGGTCTTTGTAAAGATTTTCCATAAAAATTCCAAAAATGGGCAAAGCCATTTTCGAGCCTTCGCCAATGTCGCCTGTTCGGAAGTGAATCGCCAAATCGTCCCCGCCAACCCAAACTCCCGCTACAAGGTCTTTGGTCAAACCCATGTACCAGCCATCGGCGTGTCCCGATGAAGTACCTGTTTTTCCCCCAATTTCATTATTTCCAAAAATATCGTATTGGTACAAAGCCCCCGAAGTACCCCCAGGTTCTTGCAAACCGCCTTTAAACATATGGATCATCAAAAATGCCGTTTCCGAAGTCATAGCACGACTGCGTTTTGGATTGGGACGGAAAATAATTTTGCCGTTTTTGTCCTCAATCCTCGAAATAAAATTGGGTTCGATCCAAACCCCGTCATTTACAAAAGTCCCATACGCCCCAACCATATCGTACAAACTTACATCACTCGAACCCAAACCTATAGAGGGAACTTCGCGCAGAGGGCTTGTAATTCCCATTTTTCGGGCATAATGGGCTACGGATTGCCAACCTATTTTTTCCGTAAGTTGTGCCGCTACGGTATTGATCGAGCGCCCAAAGGCGTGCCGAAGAGTCATA
>JAAFHK010000406.1 GCA_013297565.1 Cytophagales bacterium | reverse complement strand
ATCTTTTCTTAGTACTTCATAAATAATCAATAATTATGAGAAAATATTTACTGTTATTTTTAGTTTTTGTCGTTTTTCTGGGTGCAAATCAAGTTTTTGCGCAGGGAGCTACGACTTCAGGGATCAACGGAACGATTACAGATGCCAAAGGCGAAACCTTGCCTGGGGCTACAGTATTGGCTGTTCATACGCCTTCAGGAAGCCGTTATGGTGTTTCTACCCAAGTTGATGGTCGTTTTATCATTCAAGGTATGCGTACAGGCGGTCCTTATACCATCTCGATTTCGTTTGTAGGTTACAAAGAACAAAAAATCGAAAATGTTTATTTGACTTTGGGTTCTTCGCAAGATTTGAGTGTAAAACTACAGGAAGCGAACGTAGAATTACAGACTGTAGAGATCGTTAGCGAACGTAGCAACCTGATCGGCTCGGACAGAACAGGTGCTTCTACGAACGTGGGCAAAGATGCTCTTTCAGCCATGCCAACTTTGAGCCGTAGCCTTTCGGATTTTACACGCCTTACGCCTCAAGCCAACGGACGCGGTTTTGGTGGTCAAGATGCCCGTTTTAACAACATCACCATTGACGGTTCGATTTTCAATAACTCTTTCGGTTTGAGTGATTTACCTGGTGGGCAAACCAACTCTACTCCTATCAGCTTGGACGCTATAGAAGAAGTCCAAATCAACCTTGCTCCTTATGACGTACGCCAAGGCGGTTTCGTAGGGGCGGGTGTGAATGCCATTACACGAAGCGGAACAAACGAATTTTCAGGTTCTTTCTTCTACAATGCTCGTAATCAAAGTTTTTTGGGTACAAAAACCAAAGGGGAGGACGTAGCCATTGCCAACTTTAATGTTTCACAAATGGGTTTCCGCTTGGGCGGTCCTATTATCAAAAACAAATTGTTTTTCTTCGTGAATGGAGAAACTGAAACAAGAACCGATCCTGGTACTACTTTTTTGGCAAACAGAGGATCATCAACCAATGCAAATGTTACGCGGGTTTTGTCTTCAGAACTTGACCAGCTTAAGTCTTTCTTGACTCAAAACTTTGGGTATGATCCAGGCAGTTATGAAGGCTACGATTTGGAAACATTTAGTAACAAAGTTTTGGCTCGTTTGGATTATAACATTAGTGATAACCACAAATTTAGCGTTCGTTACAACTATTTGCGTTCTTCGCGTGATGTGCCTATGAGCAATAGCGGTTCGCCTCGTGGCAACCGTTCGGGCAACTTAAACGCTTTGCCTTTTTCGAACACAAACTATGTGATTAATAACGACATTCACTCCGTAGTAGGTGAGTTGAACAGCACTTTTGGTGGTGGCAAATTTTCCAATAATTTGATTGTAAGTTTTACAGCCAATCGTGATTATCGTAGCAGCCGTGGCGGTATTTTCCCTTTGGTTGATATTATCAAAGAAAATGCAACCTACACAAGTTTTGGTTATGAGCCTTTCACCCCAAACAACCGTTTGGATACGGACACATGGCAAATCCAAAACAATTTTACCTATTATGCTGGAAAGCACGTACTTACGGCAGGTTTCAATGTTGATGCTTTTGAGTTCCGCAATACTTTTACGCCAACCTATTACGGTCAGTACGTATTCAACTCGCTTAACGATTTTTATGCGGCGGCTAACCAATTCAGAACCAACCCAAATGCGGCTCAATCGGACGTTAATATGTTCCGTTATAACTTGACTTATTCGGCTCTGCCAGGGGCGGCTTTGCCAACGGCTACTACGAACGTAATTTATTGGGGACTGTATGCCCAAGACGAAATCCAAGTCAATAGCCGTTTCAAAATAACCGCAGGTTTGCGTTTTGACGTGCCTATGTTCCAACAAACAGCCCTCGAAAACAAACAAGTTACCGATGCCGTTTTCAAGAATGCTGATGGCAGTCCTTTGAAGCTCAACACAGGCAAATTGCCAAATACGTCTATTCTTTGGTCGCCACGTGTAGGTTTCAATCTTGATGTGAAAGGTGATAAAACTACCCAGTTGAGAGGTGGTACAGGTTTGTTCTCTGGTCGTCCTGCTTTTGTGTGGTTGTCGAATCACGTAGGAAATAATGGGGTTTTGACGGGAGCTATTTCGCAAGACAATACCCGTAATTTTCCTTTCAGTCCTGACCCAAATCGTCATATTCCTGCCAATCCAACTACTCCTGCGGGTTTCAATATTGCCCCAGCAGTGCAGGACTTTAAATTTCCACAAGTTTGGCGCTCGAACATAGCCGTTGATCAAAAATTGCCTTGGTGGGGTTTGGTAGCTACTGCCGAATTTATCTACAGCAAAACGGTCAATGGAGTCATGTATATCAATGCCAACCTTGAGCCTTCTACCCAACGCTTTAATGGAGTAGATAGCCGTCCTCGTTTCCCTGGCTACGGTCTTTCGGGTACTACCCTTAACAATGCCAACCGCGTAGTAGATAATATCACCGATGCTCCTACTTTGATCAATACTGATCAAGGTTATTCTTATAGTTTGACTGCCAAACTCGAAAAACCTATGGAAAAAGGTTTTAGCGCCATGGTAGCTTATAACTTTGGTGTTTCTACGGATTTGATACAAGGCGGTTCTATAGCTTTCTCGTCTTGGAGAGATAACGTAAGCGTAATGGGTAATAATTTGCCTGATTTGGCTTTCTCCGACAACGATCAACGCCACCGTATTATTTCGGCTATTTCCTACCGCAAAGAATGGGCTAAATGGGCGGCTACACAAGTTTCGCTTTTCTTCGAATCGCGCAATATTGGTCGCTTCTCTTATGTCTATAGCGGTGATATGAACGGTGATCAGCAAACTGCCAACGATTTGCTTTTTGTACCAAACAGAGGCTCTGACTTGGTATTTTTGCCTAATACCGTTACGTTGAACGGCGCACCACGTACTTATACACCCGAAGAACAAGCGGCGGCTTGGGAAACTTACATTGGTCAAGATGAATACCTGAACTCTCGCAGAGGTCAGTACGCAGAAAGAAACGGTGCTATTTTGCCTTGGGTTACTCGTGCCGATTTGAGCATTGTGCAAGACTTTTTCATAAAAATAGGCGGAAAACGCAATACTATTCAGCTAAGAGCCGATATTTTCAATGTGGGTAATTTTATATTCCAAGACTGGGGCAATTCAGTATCGATCAACACTCGTACTCCTTTGATTCCTGCTGGTGTAAATGCACAAGGCGTACCACAGTTCCGTATGCAAGCCATCAACGGCGTATTGCCAAACACGACTTACCGTACAGGTACAGGCATCGGGGACGTATGGCAAGCGCAAGTAGGTCTTCGTTATATTTTTAACTAATATTCTACTACAGATATTTTCATAAAACTAACATTTCTTAAAGAAATGTTAGTTTTTATACTGAAACTAAATTGACTTTGTACGGCGAACATTCTTGTTCGCCACAGAAACGAACAAGAACTTCGTTTTTACGTGAAAACCATTTTAGTTTGAGTATAATAAAGTTTTTTAATAAAAAAGGCTTTCGTTTTTACGAAAGCCTTTTTTATTTCTTCTAAAAAAAGTATTTTTATCCTAAAACAACACAACCAATTTTCCAAACTGTTCGCTATTTTTCATGCCTTGTAAAACCGAAACCGCTTCCGAAAAAGGGTTTATTTGTCCAATAACAGGCACTATTTTGTGCTGATTGACCAATGCCAACATATCGGCAAATTCCTGATCGTTGCCCATGGTTGAGCCTTGAACAGTAATTTGGCGGAAAAACATTTTATACAAATCCAGATTCGAAGGCAAGCCTTGAGTAGCTCCGTAAAAAACGATTTTCCCCGCAGGTCGCATAATTTTGATCATTTTCGCAAAATTATCTCCCCCCGCACTGTCGATCACCACATCAAAACCACCCGATTCTTTTGCTAAATTTTCCAAAAAATCGGCTTTTTGATAGTTTTCGCCACCGACAGCCCCCATTTTTCGGGCTTTTTCTATTTTTTCGTCTTGGCTCGAACTTACCCAAACTTTT
>JAAFHK010000404.1 GCA_013297565.1 Cytophagales bacterium | reverse complement strand
TGAAAACTAAAAAAAATGAATTGGTTTTGGTAGGAGTAGAAACTTCTACCGATTCGCTGGGATTAGCCAAATCTTATACCAGAGTTACCAAATTAAATACAAATTATCAGAGAGTTTGGGAGAAAAAATTTTTACAGGGTGATACCAAAATCGATCCGCGTTTGAACGAATTGATTCGGGATTATTTTTTCTGTACCGAAGGTTTTTACCAAAATAAAGAGGTTTATATTTTCAATACGATTTCCGAAGATGGAACGAAGGTGATTACCAAAATGCTCAATGCTCAAAATGGTGAATTGGTAAGCGAGAAAGCAATAAAAGATGTCTTTCCGATTGCGCTAACCCAGTGGGAAAACGATGCTTTTGCGGGTGCTTTTACCAATCTCCGTGATGTTGATCTCAATGCAAGTTATAATTGGGCAAATAATGATAATAATTATTTGCTTAATACTATTTTTCATGAAGTAGTTTTAGGACAAAGGGTGGTCGTAAGTGATGAAAAGGTAAATAATAGCGAGGTGCGGATTTTTGGGGCAACGACCAAGAATTTTCAAATAGTTCTGTTGGCATGGAAAAAAATCGGTGAAAGATTTGACATAGCGGGGCGCTTGTATTTGGGAACAGGCAATACTTACAAAATTGCGGATTTTACACCAACCAAAGACGGAGGCATGATCGTAGCGGGGACTACTATAGTGGCTGAAAGGTTCTCACGCATTTGTTTGTTCAAACTTTCAGCAAGCCAAGTGCGTGCTTTAGCTCCTTGATTTTAGGCTTTTGATTGATTTTGCGACCAATCTGTATTTTTGTATAATTCTTTTATTCCCTTTCGGTCAATAATTTCGTATGTATTTTGACAAGAGGGCATGCCCCTTTGTTTTAAAATTGTGGCTTTTGGGCAAATTTTTATATACGATTTTATGAACCGAAAGGGAATATGATTTTCAGGATAACAGCCAATAATTTTTGCCCTTGTTTGTGTCTCACAAACAACTTTTCGATAGGGTGTCGTGTGTGCAGACACGCACAAGGGCGGGAGGATTTTTGTAACATAGGCTTTAGTATGTGGGCTATTTCCTTGCCACATACTAAAGCCTATGCTACAGAACAGCCTGTTTTCTTGCCAATTTTTACATCTTACGAAATATCAAATCAGAAAAAAATCTAAATTTTGCTTTATTCTATTTTTTTGCCTTACATTTACCCTCTCATTTTTTATTTCTCCTCATGAAACTTTTATCCGTTCCTGCGTGGCAGGACTACGAACTCATAGATACAGGAAATTACGAAAAATTGGAACGTTTTGGCAAGTACATTTTGGCACGCCCCGAACCCCAAGCCCTTTGGAACAAAACCCTTGACAGTGCCGAATGGAACAGCATGGCTCATGCCGTTTTCAAGCGCGATACTGCCCTCCGACAAGAGGACAAAGGAAATTGGCATTTGACCAAACAAATGCCTCAACAGTGGCAAATCCAATACGATCACAGTGATTTGCATCTCAAAATGCGATTGGGTTTGACGGGTTTTAAGCACGTAGGTATTTTTCCCGAACAGAGTAATAATTGGAATTTTATTTTCCAAAGTATCGAAGGTTTGAAAATCAAACAGCCTAAAGTCCTCAATCTGTTTGCTTACACAGGTGGGGCATCTCTGGCGGCGCAGGCGGCTGGGGCAGATACTACGCACGTTGATTCGATCAAACAAGTCGTAACCTGGGCAAACGAAAATATGACGCTTTCGGGACTTTCGGATATTCGTTGGGTGGTAGAAGATGCCATGAAATTCGTCAAAAGAGAAGTAAAAAGAGGCAAAAAATACAACGGAATTTTGCTCGATCCGCCTGCTTATGGGCGTGGTACAAACGGCGAAATGTGGAAACTCGAAGACAGTATCAACGAATTGGTACAACTCTGTTCGGAACTCTTAGAACCCCAACAAAGTTTTTTGGTCATGAACCTCTATTCTTTGGGTTTTTCGGCACTTATGGCAGATAATTTGGTCAATGACCATTTCAAAAAAACAAGTTTCAAAGAATACGGAGAACTCTGTATTCCCGACCGTTTTGATAAAAAATTGCCTTTGGGAGTTTTTGTCAGGTTTAGAACCTAATTTTTTGGTTTTATCCACAAAACCAACCTTTCTGTTGAAATTTTTTCAATCAGGTTTCGAATAAAGGCTGTAGTTGCCGAGTCTGTAGCGGCGGTGGGTTCATCGAGCAGTAGGATTTTAGGATTGCGGTACAAAGCCCTCGCCAAAGCAATTACTTGGCGTTGCCCGCCCGAAAGATGCACACCGCCTTCGCCTACAACCGTTAAATAACCTTGTGGTAATTTTTGGATAAAAGGTTCAAAACCAAAAGTTTGGCAAAAATGAACGACTTTTTGGGCTTCTTCGGGTGTTTGGACGAAACCAATATTGGCAAGAATACTTCCGCTAAAAATTTGGATTTGTTGAGGCACTACGCCCAACACTCCTCGCCAAGTATTGAGTGGAATATCCGACATTTTAAACTGATCATTGATCAGAATTTCTCCGCTTTCAGGCGTATAAAAGCCTTGCAAAATTTGCAAAAGCGTACTTTTCCCTGTTCCGTTTTCGCCTTCCCATTCATTAATTTGCCCTTTGTGAAAGGTTTTTGAAAAATCTTGAAAAATAGGGAAACCTCCTGCAAAGCGAAAACTTAAATTACTAATTTTAATTTTTTCTATAATTAGTTCATTATCAAGGTTTTGGATCGTATTTTGCGGTGTGTGTGTGTGTGTGTGTGTGTGTGTGTGTGTGTGTCCCTCTCTCCTTGTATTTCTACCAATTCGTACATTCGATCAAAAGCCACTTTCGCCTCTTGCCATTGGATATAGGAAAGCAATACGCCCACGACCGCAGGAAAAAAACTCCCTGTTACTGAAATAATTGCCATGAGTTCGCCCAAAAGTAATCGTTTTTGCAAAACTTCGTAAGCCCCAATAGCCAATGCCCCAACCAAAAAAAGCAGACCAAAAATTTGCAAAACAAAACCCAAAGTAATACGGGTTTTACCCAAAACATAAATTTTCTCTTGAAAAAACTGATAAATATGTTGTGTAATGCCCGAAAAAAGACTTTCCAAATTCATGACTTTGATGGTTGCAACGCCTTGCAAACTCTCAATATATTGGGTTTCGGTAGAGGCATACGCCTGCATCACTTCTTTTTGCCCTGAAAGAATACGCCCATGAAAACGCCAAACGCACCATGCCAAAGGCAAAATACTTAGCGTACTCAAACCCGCCAAAGGCACATGATAGAAAAACAAAAAAGACAAAGAAACCAAAATACTCAGAAAATCAATAGCCAATCCGCCCACGAAATAGGCAATGGTTTGTTGGATTCGTTGAGCATCATGCAAACGTGCAGTCAATTCGCCTGTTTTGCGGGAATCGAAAAAGGATTTGGGTAAGTACAAGAGGTGATCATAAAAACGCTGTATGATTCGTTTGTTGAAGGATCGGCTTTGGCGATTCAGGAAAAAACCACGCAACCATAAAATAGCACTTCGGGCAAAAAGCAAAATTCCTAAAAGAGCAATGCCCAAAAATATTTTCGTGAATTGGGCAGTAGGCAGTAAATTATCGATAAGTTTTTGGGAAAAAATAGCCATACTAAGGTTCAGAACGCTTGCGCCTACGCCTAAAGCCGCAATAACACCCAGAATCCCAAGATCAGGTTTGACCAAATCCTGCACCCAAGCCCATTTTTGGCTAAAACGTTGTTTTTCTTGCACCAAATTTTGAGTAGGGCGCAAAGTCAGCAACATTTTGCTTTGCCAAACCTGTTCGAGTTCGGCGGGTGAATATGTAAGAATGCCTTTAGCGGGATCACCCATCAAGAAATAACCCTTTTCGAAACCATAACAAACCAAATAATGCTGTAATTTTTGGTCGATAATGACGTGCAGAATAGCCAAAGTGTCCAAATTTTGCAAATCCTCGATGCCTGCTTCGTTGCCTTCGGCTTCCAAACCCACA
>JAAFHK010000405.1:3445-4007 GCA_013297565.1 Cytophagales bacterium | reverse complement strand
GAACTTACGCTACTGCGCCCACAAGCCTACACCGTCGAAAGGGACAAACTCAATACCGCCAATCTGCTCTCTATTCTCAATGGGCTACAATGCTCCGAACAAGACGTAATTTTATTTTATTTTTCAGGAAACGAATACATTAGTCGGGCAAAAAATACACAACAAGCCTATTTAGCACTAAAAGATGGTTCATTGGCAGTTTCGGAAATCAATGAAATTTTGGGAATGTATCAAGTTCGCCTTAGCATTACGATTACCGATCTTTGTAATAGTGTAAAAGAGCAAGAAAATGATTGGGCAGAAAAAACGAACTTCTCTAAGGATCGCTACCTTTCCTTGTTTTTGCGGAGCAAAGGAAAATTGACTTTGAGTAATCACGTAGCACGTGAGCAAGTCGATATTAATACAAGTTCGAAAGGAAGTGTTTTTACCAATAGCCTTATCGAGGCGATCCAAAACGGAAAAGACACAACTGATTGGAAAAAGGTTTTACAAGATACTCGTTATCAAACAGTTATGAAAACAAGAGGTTCGCAAAATCCGCAACTCATAGAAGAAACCC
>JAAFHK010000405.1:0-3435 GCA_013297565.1 Cytophagales bacterium | reverse complement strand
CAAAGTACCCATACGCCACTTATTTTGCCACCTGTGCGCACCCAAACCACGAATAAAATCGTTTTTGGGGAAGAACTTTCCAAAACCGAAGTAAAACCCCAAGCAAAACCTGAAGAAAAGAAAACACCCGTAAAACAAATAGAAACGGCTGATTCGAGTCGTCCGCTTGGGGTCTGGTCAGAAGAAGGCTTGGCAAAAGTGAATATTTTTCAGAAAAACATAAGTGCTTTGACAAATATTAAAAAAAATAAAGCCAATCAAGCACAAAGAACGGATTTAACGGCTTCAATCATGGCTTTGTTTGCGGATAATATGCGGGTGGTGGAAAGTTCGGATTTGCAACAGCAAATTACTTCTCATAGTTTGCGAAAATATTTGGGAACGCTTTCCAGCAGTACGGACAGGCAAAATGTACTGGTCGAATGGTACAAACCTGCCGAAATTACGGATTTTGTGAAACAATCTGACAAAAGTTATAAGGCACAAATTCATATTTTTCAGGAATTTCGCCAAACGAACCTCAATAACGAACTTTTGTATGGCGACCGAGTCGAAAAGATGGTCGATCTGTGGGCAAAATTAGTAAAGGAAAATGGGACTTGGGTTTGGAAACTTAGCTTGGGAAATATTAGCGTAGTCAAGGGCAGTACGCAAAGTATTCCGAAGTAAAAAATCATTTGGAAAGCAAAGAACCTTTGAAAGGAGTCAAAATAAAGCTTGCGTAAGCATAATTCATGGGGTCTTGAGGGGCATTTGGCAACACATAATCGTCTATGTGCCAAGGGCGAGCAGGAGAAAAACGAAAACCCATACGTACCGCTATATCAATGCGGGAACTTTGGTAGCGGGTTTGAACAGAAAAATCCGAACAAATGCCTTTGATTAGGTAAGTTGTGGCGTTATTGTACTGTGCGGCGAGGCTTTCATCAAAAGTAGCTATGTAATTGTTCTTGTGAACTGTAATCTGGTGCAGATTATAACTTATGCCACCGAAAAAAGCCCAATCAAAGTTCAAACCCAAACCCGAAAATCTTACAACTTGGACACTTCCCAACAGATTGAGCCGATAACCCGAATACCCGATTGCCCCCATGCGAGTAGGTATTTCGAGCTGTCCTTCAGCCAGCAAGCCCATTCTTTTATAGTTCAGCTCTACCCCGACTGTTGCTAAAGGATACGCTTTTGATTTTATTTCGTCATATCCTGCCAACTTGAAAATGTCATTTAATTGGGTATATTGCGAACCAAGTCTTGAAATGGTAAGCCCCGTTTGTAATCTCATAAGCCAATCTTTTTGAGTATAAGACTGTGCCAATGAAACAGAGGAAAGAAAAAACAAGAAAAAAACACTAAAAAATATTATTCTTTTGCTCATCGAATTTTTGCATTTTTTGTTTTTGTTTTTTCGATTTAAAGACAGCCCGATTGTTCAAAGGATAGCCAACTGCACAAACTGTAAAATAACTCATGCGGTCATAAGGAGTATCTGCATAAGTAGCAGAAAAATCTTCACGCCATGCGTAGGGCGAAGAAAAACGGTAGCCAATTCTGATCTTAACATATTCTCGGGCTTGCGCACGTTTGAAACCAAACTGAATACCTCCCTCATAAGATACTCCCCCAATGCGCAAAGTAAGCGCATTGCCAAAATCGAGCAAATCTTGGAAAGAAGAAGGATAGGTTTTGCGGCGAGTAGTCATATACTGATCCGTATAACCCACATTGCCCCAAAGGGTAAATTCGAAGTTCTTTTTTTGGACAATATTGTAAAAAGTCCCCAAAGCAAGATTACTATGCCAGTTTCGGGTATCACCACTGCGAACAGGGTATTGCATTTTTATATCGAAAAACAAACCGAAATTTCGATATTCGAAATCCCAACCTATGCCCAAGAATGGCTGAAAACGGCTATTGACTGGTGAAAATCCCTTATCAACAAGTATATTATTCAGGTTTTGGTAATTGGAAGAAGTCCAACCTGATAGATAATACAAACGAGCGAAAGCATTTTGTTCCGTGGCTTGGGCTTGTAGAAAAAGACTATTTGAACAAAAAACAATAATAAAAACAAGAATTTTCATAAAATTATTATATTTTACCTATTTCAATATTAGGACTTAAGCGTTTTGTCTAAAAATAAGCAAGAAGTAACATTTTTTTTAAATTCTTTCAAAAAATGTTATTTGTCATTCTCTAAATTTCTATATAAGAATAATTTGAATAAAAAAGGCTGTCTTTTTGGGACAACCTTTTGAAAATCAAATACTTAATATTTCGACCATGCGGAGCATATCCTCCTGAAATGGTTTTTTCTTTTGGATAGTTTCCCAAAACGGCACATGAACTATTTTGTGGTTATGGATTCCGACCATGACATTCGTTTTTCCCGCCAAAAGTGCTTCCACACACGCCAAACCAATCCGACTTGCCCTGATTCGGTCGAGAGCCGTAGGCGTACCGCCTCTTTGAATATGACCCAGAGTGGTAACTCGAATGTCCAATTCTTTCAATTCTTGCTGTACTCTGTGCGCCACGCTGTTCGCATTGCCCAGTTCTTCGCCTTCGGCAACTATCACGATTGAGGAGGTTTTTTGGCGTTGCCAACCTTTTCGCAACGTGTCGATTACGTTTTCGATACTGTCTTCTTTTTCAGGAATCAAAACCAATTCTGCTCCTCCGCTTATGCCCGAACGAATTGCCAAATAACCCGAATCGCGCCCCATTACTTCAACAAAAAACACCCTATCGTGCGAACCAGCCGTATCTCGAATCTTGTCAATGGCTTCCATAGCGGTATTTACCGCCGTATCAAAACCAATCGTGGCATCTGTTCCGTAAAGGTCGTTATCTATAGTTCCTGGTGCGCCCACTATTGGGATACCGTATTCTTTATGAAAAATCTCAGCTCCTGTAAAAGTTCCATTTCCGCCAATCGCCACTACTCCCTCAATATTATTTTTTTTGAGGTTTTCGTAAGCCTCCGCCCGTCCTTCGGGAGTCATAAATTCTTTACTGCGCGAGGATTTAAGGATAGTTCCACCTCTTTGAATAATATTGCTGACTGATTTGGAAGTCATTTCAAAAATATCTTCTTCTCGCCCTACCGCACCCCTTATCATGCCTGCATAGCCTCGCCGAATACCAAAAACTCGAAGATTGTAATAAATAGCACCTCGAACTACTGCTCGAATGCAAGCATTCATACCAGGTGCATCACCACCCGAAGTAAAAACGGCTATCGTTTTCATTGGTTTTTTTTTAGATTGCCTTAAGTATTGCTTTCTGTCCCAACAAATAAAAGCCAAATATAGTAAAATAGAGAAATAAGCAAGAATTTTTTTTTCAAGCCCTTAAAATTTCCCATTCCTCGTTTAGTGTTGCTATGGCATGGTGAGCCGTAAGGTCAAAAATACAAGGCACAGATCGGAAGAGCAC
>JAAFHK010000403.1 GCA_013297565.1 Cytophagales bacterium | reverse complement strand
GTTGAAACAGCTATTGCCCCCATCAAAAGGTGTTTAGGTATTTTCCTTTCACTGAAGCTTTTTTTTGTCCACCAGCCACAGGCTTCGGCAATTACATTGTCGTAGCGGTGTATTCTCTGCGCCAAGTCGGGTACTGTAGCGCTGAGAGCATCTTCTAAAGGCAAGGTATATTCGTCATCTGCTACGTCGAGTCGCATACCTGCCCCTACTTCGCCTGTTTGCAAATCTTCGGCAATAAAAAGATAAGTATTGGCATTTGCCCAAATCTTCTTTTTAGAAGAATTGACATTTACATTATACTAAAAACGCTTGTAATTTACACTTTTAAATCCCCCCTGCCCCCCTTTTTAAAGGGGGGCAGGGGGGATTGTGTTCAGGGCTGAAATTTGTGTAATTTATAAGAGTTTTGAGTATAAATTCCTGCAATACTTCCTGATGCCCCGATTTGTATAAATGTGCAATCGCTTTGTGATTTTCGGCATGAACTACTGATATTTTTACGTGCTTAAAGTCCTACATAGAAAAAAACTTAGATCATATTGTATTTTAAGGGGTTTATGATTCCCTTAGGGTCTAATACTTTTTTGAGTTCGGTTACGGTTTGGCAGTAAGTGTCTTGAGGTCTTTGCGTAAAAAAAGGCATTTATTGATTATTAAGTCTGTAGGGGTATATTCCTACCTGTGCCAAAGCCTCACTTAGGGCTTTGTTCCATTGGTGCGCTTGGTTGATAGCTTGCGGATCATTTCGGTCGAAATAGATTCGATAATACCCTTCCATAGAAGTAGGCGAAAGTGAGGCAAAATTATGAAATGCTTGTACGCCCATTTTTTCAGATACCTGATTGACCGTATCTATGACCAGTTTGATTGCCTTGCTTTCGAAAGGTACTGCCAGAGGCACTACGGAAAATCCTGGTATTTGTGGATAATAGTCTATGTTATCATTTTCGGTGTCCAAAACTATGCCATAAATTTCTGCCATCGTTTCGAGGCTGTAATTGCTTGGCACTCCCTGTGCCAAACGGCGCAATACCCTGAAATACTGGTGATCCAGTTGGTCATCAGGCATATCCTGTTCTATGTATTGTATTTTATGGGTTATTTCTTGCATTGTTTCTTCTAAGTCGGTTTTGGAGGCTTGACGAATACGATCAGTTCCGCTAATAAATCCCACCATTACCCATTCACCCGTATAATCATATTTTCTTTGGGTAGTGGTTCGTGGATCGTTTTTATTGGTAATTAATACAAATTCGTCTAATACCTTATCTTGGCACAAGTTATGTAATTTTTTTATACATTCCAAAAGATTTTCTTCAAAAGTTTCAAGATACACTACAGTAGGTGTGCTTTTGGGCAACAGACGTAAGACTACTTGGGTGGTAATCCCAAAATTGGATTGGGTAAAAAGTCCGTTCAAATCTGCCCCTACGCCCGATGCATGGCAAAGCTTGGCATCGGGGAAATGCCAATGTCCTGTACGGATTATTTTTCCGTTCCCTAAAACTACTTCCCAAGCCAATACTAAATTTTGGCGTGGGAAGTAGAACGTAGCCCCTCTTTCGAGCAAATTCCCGACTACACTTGTGCGATTTCCTGAACCTGTCATGGGAATCATGTAGGGTGTATCTTTGAGGAAATCAGCTACTTGCTTTTGCGTAATTCCTGCCCCTATGACTATGTAGCCCAATTCTTCATTGAGCTCAAGTGTATTCAAGCCACCCAAATCTACCCATGCGCTTACCGTTTGGCTGACAGGCACTTTCGAGCCGAGTCCCCAGTTCCGCCCCGCCCCAAAAGGAAATAAGGCTATCGTATGTTCATTGGCTACCTGCACAATTTTTTGCACCTCTGCCGTATTTTGAGGCTTCAGTACCGTGCGGATTTCTCCCTTGGGTTCGTAAGCTGTAATGTTGGTTTGGTACGCGTCTGTTTGGCTAATTATTTGTTGATCAGCCAGAAATTGCGAAAATAGTGTTTTCATCATTTTTTATTTGGGAATGTAATTTTACAAAAATAAATCATCAAAACGTATTAAAAAATTTACCACAAAACTTTTTTCAACAGTTTGATTACTTGAATGGAAGGAAAAAAGCATACTTTTTTAACAACGTTGGATATTTTATATTCAAACCCTCAAGGTTTCGAAACATTTTTTATTTCCTACCCAAAATCTTTCCTACTTTCCAAATCTTTTTTACCTTTGCCTTTATCCTGTCCCAAATTCCTAAAAATACTTGCCTATGATCCTTTTTTAACTACTTTAGAACCCTTTGTTTTTGAAATTGATTTATATTTGCGTTTAGGTATACACCATACGCTTTGGCGTGTGGAAAACATTGATTCCAGACGCTAAGGCGTATGGTACAAAATTAAAACGAAGGGTTGGTTCGCTGTTTGGTTAAAAAAAGAAAATAAGAAAGTAAAAATGCTCAAAAAAACGTTTAAAACGGCATATTTGACTTATGTCGTCATGGCAACTACGCTATGGTTAGGTTTCACAATGGCTGAACCTATCCGTCTGAAAAAATACCATTGGGAGGATTCGCAGCGCCAGAACCCAAAAGATACCTTAAAAAAATACGATTCGCTTCGCCGAAATGCTCTGCGTCTGCCTTTTACAAACCGAAACGAACGCTACGGCGATCCTTTTAGTCCCTACTCTTTTTATGGTCGTCCGAGTCGAAGTCCGCTAACTTTGTCTTATCCTAAAAATTACCGATTCCAAGTGGCGCTCGACAGTTCGAAAAAAAACGTCAATATTTCCGAAAAAATAGGTAGTTTGGATTATCGTCCCTCAGCCCAAATCGATTTGGATAATTACCAGCGCATTCGTTTTGAGGAAATGCAAAGGGCGTACTGGAAAAGTTTGCAAGCCGAACGGAATTCGGGTTTGGTGCGAACCAATGGCGGAATTTTTCCTATTGTAAAAATTCCTAAGGGTTTGGGGTCTATTTTGGGTACGGACGAAATCAATATACAGCCTGTTGGTAACGTAGTTTTGGATTTCGGTGGTCGTTGGCAGTATATCGGCAATCCGCAAATCCCGCGCGCGCAGCAAAGCAACTTTGGTTTTGTGTTCGACCAGCAAATTAGCTTGAATTTGACGGGAAAAATTGGCGAATTTATCCCTGTAAATATCAACTGGGACACAAAAAGTATGTTCCAATTCGAAAATTTATTCAAAATTGGTTATCAGGCAAAAGAGGAGGACATTATCCAAGAATTGCGTTTGGGAAACGTGAGTATGCCTGTGAGCAATAGTTTGATTACCGGCGCGCAAAATTTGTTTGGCGTACAAAGCCGTTTTCGTTTTGGCAAATTATGGATCAATACGGTGGCTTCGCAACAGCGAGGAACCGCGGAGCAACTGGTGATTCGAGGCGGCGCGCAGGGGCGAGAATTCGAACTTCGGTCGGATCAATACCAGTACAATCAACATTTTTTCCTTTCCCATTTTTTTCGTGAAAACTATGAACGCGCCTTGCGAACCACGCCTACAATTACTTCGGGCGTAATTATTACCAGAGTCGAGGTCTATATTACCAACCGAAACAACAATACCCAAACCTTGCGAAATGTCTTAGGTTTGATGGATTTGGCGGAAGGACGACCTTCGAAAAAGGAAAGTGTGGCAATCGGGAACGGACGAGGCGGAGTGGCGGACAACAAGGCAAATAATTTATTTGATAATTTGAAGAAAAATACCACTACAAGAGATGTTAGTGCGGTTTCGCCAATTTTGGAAACAGGAGATTTCAGGCTCGACAAGGGAGCAGATTACGAAATTCTGCGCGGGGCAAGAAAACTTACAGATCGTGAATTTACTTTTCACAGAAACTTGGGCTATGTTTCCCTCATGACTCCTTTACGAAATGACGAAATCATTGCCGTATCGTATGAATATACCTATAATGGAAAAAATTATAAGGTCGGAGAACTTACCAACGATTATCAGGATTACCCAAGTGCCGATTTGATTTATTTGAAAATGCTCAAACCTTCCACGATCCGCACCGATCTGCCGACTTGGGATTTGATGATGAA
>JAAFHK010000402.1 GCA_013297565.1 Cytophagales bacterium | reverse complement strand
TAAGAACTGTTAGTTCTTGATTATCAAGAGTTTATAAAAATAACATTTTTTGAAAAAAATGTTATTTTTGAGCAATTAGGAGCAAAATGCGTAAGTCCTAACTTTATTAAATAATTTTTTATTTCGACCGAATAGCAATCACAGGATCGAGGCGTGATGCGGAATAAGCGGGAATCATTCCCGCCAAAATTCCCAAAATTGAGGAAACTGTCAAACCAATAATAATATTTTTGGAAGTGAGGGTAATTTCAAAAGATTCGGTCGAAAAAACGCCCAAAATAGACACCAAAATCAAACCTCCCAAACCGCCAATAATGCTCAAAAGCACTGCTTCAAACAAAAATTGGCACAAAATAAAATAATTTTTTGCTCCCAACGATTTTTGAATCCCAATCAAATTTGTTCGTTCTTTGACCGAAACAAACATGATATTGGCAATACCAAACCCGCCAACAAGCATCGAAAAACTACCAATAAACCAACCTGCAATGGTTAGTGAATTGATCAAAGTATTCAAAAAATCGATCAGGGCTTCCGAACGGTTGATGGCAAAATTGTCCTCTGCAAGCGGTTTTAAGCCTCTTTTGGCTCGCATAAGTCCGCGAACTTCCGCCTCCAGCTCGACCATGCCCATATCCGCTTCTTCCCCACGCAAAGCGATTCGCGGGGCAGGTCCTCGCCGCCCCGAAGCAAAGGCTTTGCGCAAAGTCCCAAACGGCACAATACACATTCGGTCTGCACTTGGCGCACCCAGCAGGTTATCACCCTCTTTTTTCATGACCCCAATCACTTGCAGTTTCATGCTTTTTACCCTAATAAATTTCCCTATCGGACTTTCATTTTCAAACAGTTGCTCTGCCAAATTCGCCCCAATCAAAGCCACAGGACTCGCTTTATCTACTTCTTGAACCGAAAAATATCGCCCCGCTTCGATTTTCATTTCCGAAACGCTATTATGCGAATAAGAACAACCTTGCAAAAAAATGGGTTTAATACTATTGCTTTTGTACTGGGCAGTCAGATTGCCTCGAACGGCAAAAATCGAAACCGCAGTAGCTTGGGTCAAATTTTTGGCTAAAAACTCATATTCGTCCTGATCGACCACAGGGCGTTTCATATACTTCCACCATGGATATTCTGCTTCTCCAAAGCCCCAAGGCCATTTTTCGACATACATTACCTTATCGCCCAAAAAAGAAACGCTTTCTTTGATACTTCGGTCGAGCGCATCGACCAGAGTCAGTACGCCAATAATGGCAAAAATACCAACTGTAATTCCCAGAAGCGAAAGCGTAGTTCGCAAAAGATTTTCACGCAAAGCACCAATGGCAAAAAACAAACTTTCAAGGACTTGATTTAAGGTTTTCATGAGTTTTATTGATTTTTGTGCCTAAACGGAGCATTTAGCAACAAGCCTCAAAAGTAAAAATTTCTGCCAACAAAAAGCCCTAAAAAAAAATATTCGAAAACTTTATTACGGTTTAGCAAACTTTGACAAAGTTTTTTTTATGTTTGTGTTTTAGGTGCTTTTTTATTAGAATCATATAGTTTTAACAATGGAAATAATATTGCAACAGGGGAGCGTGATTAATCTTAGCAAAGATTTTCCTAATTTGAAAAAAATTGGTATTGGCTTGGGTTGGGATTTGCGGCACTACAAAGGGCAGTTCGATCTGGACGCTTCGGCTTTTATGCTCAATGGAAAAGGCAAAATTCCTGCTGATGAATTTTTTATTTTTTATAACAATTTGCTTTCTCCTGATGGTTCGGTGGAGCATTTGGGAGATCACCGTACAGGTTTGAAAGAGGGTGACGACGAAGTAATTACGGTGAGTTTTAACCGCGCCCGTAATGACATTTTTGAAATATTGTTCGTAGTTACGATCCACGATGCCGCTGAAAGAAATCAATCTTTCGTACAAGTTAAAAATGCGTATATTCGTCTATTTGACTATGAAAAACAGGAATCTATTGCCAAATATAATCTTACTGAAGACCATGCCAACGAAACAGGCATAGAATTTGGGAGGTTATCGTTAAAAAACGGCGAATGGATTTTTAGTGCCGTTGGAAAAGGCTATCGCAATGGTTTGCAGGACTTTGTGGATCAGTACGTTTAACAAAAGAAATAAAAAATATCACGATTATGGCAATCAATCTAACCAAAGGTTCTACTATAGAACTTACTAAGTCCAATGGAAGCGCCCTTGAGCATATTTGCGTAGGGCTAAATTGGGGTTCGATCCAAGTAAAATCATTTTTCGGTCTCCTGACCTCGAATCGCGATGTCGATCTTGATGGCAGCGCCGCTATTTTTGATCACGACCGCAAACTGCTCGATACGGTATATTTTAAAAACCTAAAATCGAAAGATGGGGCTATTCGGCACAGCGGCGACGACCTCACAGGCGATGCCGAAGGCGATGACCAGAAAGATAACGAAGTGATTACCATTGACTTACGTTTGTTAAACCCCAACGCCCGCACGATTGTACTATTTTTGAATAGCTACCAAAAACAAGATTTTGCTGATATTCCTTACTCTAAAGTCAAAATTTACGAAGGCACAATCCACAAAGTAGATGATGTTTTGGCAAGTTTTAACCTCTCTGCCGACAAAGAATTTGCGGGTTATGTGTCCATGGTCATGGGCAAATTTATCAAAGAAGGAGCAGGTTGGCATTTTAAAGCCATCGGTGAGCCAATCCGTTCTACGCGTGTATTTGACAGTGTGGAAGAAATCCAAAGAAAATTTTTGGTATAAAAATCACATCTTTTCGAGAGTTCTTTTATTCGAACTTGGTGAAAATAAATATTTTCACCTAAAATACTATTGCCCAAAAACCGCCTTTTCGTTCCTCATTTATTCCTCTTTTTGAAAAAAATTAAGCCGATCCTAAAAAATTATTCTTTTTGGTGTGATTTTTTGCTGCTCCTTGCGAATAATAAGGCAAATTCAGTTCCTTACAAACCCCATGCAAACACAGGACAGAGCCATATTATTTCAGGAAATTGCGGAAGCACACAAAGGCATTTTTTTCAAAGTAGCCCGAACGTATTGCCAAGACGAGGAGGAAAGGCAAGACCTTGTGCAGGAAATCCTGATCCAAGTTTGGCAAGCCTTCCCGAAGTACAACGATCAATTCAAAATTTCGACATGGTTGTACCGAATTTCGTTGAATGTAGCCATTTCTTTCTACAGGAAAAGCACAGTCAGGAAAAACAAAACAAGTCCCTTAACGGATCAGTTTGTTACGCTTCCTGAAACCGACAAAGCCGAAAAAGACCAGCCTTTGCAGTTGCTCGAACAGTTTATTAACGAACTGAAAGAATTAGACAAAGCCTTGATTCTCTTGTATTTGGAAGATCGAAACCATGCCGAAATTGCCGAAATTTTGGGAATTTCCTTGAGCAATGTTTCGACAAAAGTAGCTCGGATCAAAGACAAATTAAAACAACGTTTTGCACAACATAATTTTTAATCTTTAGACACATGGAAGAAAATCAATTAAAGGCGCTTTGGCAGTCTTACCAATCAAAATTAGAAGAAAATACGGTTTTGAATCGTAAAAATACGGCAGATATTGCCCAAATGAAAGTGCAAACTTTTGTAGGTTCGATGAAACCTCTGAAAATTTTTGCCCTTTTGGTAGGAATCGTTTGGGTAGGATTTATTGATGTCCTTTTGATCAATATTTACCCTTTTGCAAGCCTGTTTTTTCTTATTTCGGCGCTTATTCAGGTCTTTTTAACCAAATTGGCAATCGGCATTTATCTGTACCAATTAATTTTGATTTACCAAGTAGATATTAGCGAACCCATTTTGGCGACTCAAGAGAAATTGGCAAGTTTGCGATCCTCTACACTTTGGGTTACACGTATTTTATTCTTGCAACTTCCTGTTTGGACAACTTTTCATCTGAACGAAAATATGTTCCAGATAATAAACACGCCTTATCTTGTACTAAACGGCTTCATTACTTTGGGTTTTACATTCGCAGCCATTTGGCTTTTTAGGAATATCAACTACGAAAACCGCGAAGAAAAATGGTT
>JAAFHK010000401.1 GCA_013297565.1 Cytophagales bacterium | reverse complement strand
GCCACTACGCCTCCGCCTGCTCCCGTCCCTATGATCAAAACCTCGCAAGAAAGTTCTGTATCTTGTTGAATATCAAGCACTTTGATAGTTTTGGGTTTGTTTGGAGGCAGCGTTAAAGCGCCTTCGTACTGCAAAGTTTCCCAATTTGGATTCGGTTTTTGCGGTTCGGAATAAGCGTAATAAAGAAAAAAAGTCAGTTTTTTCAAAACGGTAAAAGCCTCCCGCAAAGACGGAATTAGGCTTTCCGACCATTTTAGAAGGTATTTTTCCCTTTTTTCCAAAGGCAAATCCGCAAAAGGTTTTAATGCCGAGCCAAATAACAAACCCAGCAAAGCATTCGAAAAAATATCGAGCAATTCCAAAAATTCGGTTTGTTCGTGCAAAGGCTGAAGCCCGATCAGTTCGACCAGTTTTTCAGGAATTTGGAGATCGCTTGCCTTTCGAGCAAAAAAGGCTTTTTCCTGATCGTTTTCTAATTTGGGAATAAAAGTATTACAAATACTTTGTAAGGTAATAAGCTGTTTTTCAGTGAGTTGCATAAGGAAATGGGGGTAAAAAATATTCATCTCTATTTCGTTTCGGTTTCCCAACAAAAGAAATCGAGGGTGGCATCATAGAGCTGGGGATCGTAGCTTTTGGCAAGTTTCCAAACTTGGCAGGCTTCTGGCATTTTTTGTTCGTTCATGTAAATTAATGCCTTTTTGTATAAAAATTTCGTATTTTGGGGTTCTTTCGCAAGGAGTTTGTCCAATATTTTCATAGCTTGATCGTATTTTTGCCCAAATTCATAAATTGCCAACTGGTTCAAAACAATTTGTTTATCCTCTTTTCCTATAATTTCCAATTTTTTATACCATTCCAAAGCCCTTTCATAATCTTTTGTACCATAAAAATAACAGTCTGCCATTAACCGCATTTCTTCGGGCGTAGCTTTTCGTTGGCTCAAATAATGGTCAAAATCGTAGCGTGTATTGTCCCTTCGGCTAATCTGGCTGAAAGCAATGCCACGTTTAAAAAAAAATTCTGGGTGTTCGAGTTCGCAGTATTGGATTGCTTTTGTCAAACTCGAAATTGCCTCTACAGGATTTCGTCCTTGTTCCAAACTCAAGATGCCTTTGAAAGCGTAGGCACGCCAATAAGTATAATCAGCTGATAATGAACTTGATACATAATACAAAGCGTCCGAATAATGCCCTTTTGTGTATGACATTTCGGCTTGGGTGTAGCGAAGGCGCGAATAAAAACTGATTACGGAATTGTACAGAAAAAAAACATATATCATGAACAGAACAGCAAAAACCGAAGATTCGAAATGGCTCATGGGTGGCTTTTCGGGCGGTTGTGGCGGACGGTAGGTGTAGCGTTGTGGTGCTTGCTGGGCGTGTTGCGAATAGTGCTGAACAAGGGCTTCAGGCTGTTGGCTTTGCAAAAGCAAATAATCATACATTGCCTTTTTTTGCGGATCGATCAAGACGTGATACGCCTCGTTTAATTTTTTAAAAAGTTCTTCGGCTTCTGGATTTTCGGGATTGTGATCGGGGTGATAAAGCATGGCTAATTTCTTGTAAGCCTGCTTTATTTCCGCATGAGTGGCACTTTGCGAAACGCCTAATATGGTGTAATAATTTTCCATGTTTTGTGTGCCAAAATTACCATAATTTTTTAAAATCTTCGGTTGCTTCCATTAATTCATGCAAAATGCCATGTTCCATACAAGAATGCCCTGCATCTGCTACTATTTTGAGTTTCGAATTTCCGAGTTTTGGTGCAAACGGTAAGCGGCGGCGGCGGGACAAATCATGTCATAACGTCCATGCACGATTAGGATAGGTAAATGATTGATTTTGAAACAATTATCCAAAATAAAATTGGGATCGGGTAGGAAAAGATCGTGATAAAAATAATGACATTCGAGCCGTGCCAAAGCAATGGCTCTTTGAGGTTTGCTAAATTTTTCGACCAGATTGGGATCGGGAATCAGCCGAGCCGTAACCGCTTCCCAATGCGCCCAGCGCTGGGCGGCTTCGAGCTGGAGGGCAGGATCGGTCGAGGTTAGGCGTGCATAGTAGGCTTTGACCAAATCACTTTGTTCATTTTCGGGGATAATTTCTTTAAAATATTTCCATTTTTCAGGAAACACCATAGCGGCACAGCCTTCATCGGCATAAAGCCAATCATTTTCCCATTTTGTGCCTAAAAAAATACCCCTTAAAATCATTCCCTGCACTCTGTCGGGGTGCAAAATAGCATAAAACAAGGCTAAAGTGCTTCCCCAACTTCCCCCAAAAATCAACCAGTTATCAATATTTAGGTGCTTTCGCAATTTTTCAATGTCTTCCACCAAATCCCAACTTGTATTTTCTTCGAGTTCGGCAAAAGGCGTGCTTTTTCCCGCCCCTCTTTGATCAAAAACGGTAATTTGATAAAAAACAGGGTCAAAAAACTGCCTGTGTTCGCCTGAAATGCCACTGCCTGGGCCTCCATGCAATACCAAAACAGGCTTGCCATGCGGGTTGCCTGCTTGCTGAAAATAAATCGTATGCAGTTCAGATACAGACAGATAACCGTCTGTATAGGGCGAAATGGGAGGAAAAAGTTGATTCATGTTCGTGGTGTTGTAGGATTACGTATTGGCTAAAGTAAATCTTTTTTCTCAAAAAAAAACAATTTTGGTAAAAAAGATTTATCGAAACATAGTTTGATTCCGTTTCATAATAAGAAAAAATTTTAACAAATCTTTTGCCTTTTTGATACGTTTGATCATTACACCATTTATTGATAACACAAAAAATATAAATACAAGTATGAAAAATTTATATCTCATCTTCGTTTTGCTTTCGCTAATCTTTGGTAGTAAGCAGAGTCTTTTTGCCCAAACAGTTTCTGTAGGCAATAAAGTATCCTTTCAAGGGCGTTTGGAACAAAATGGCAAACTGGCGAACGGAGTTTTTGAAATGGAATTTTTTATCAAAACATGGTCTGAACGCCAAAAAGTAAGCGTAAAGAATGGTAATTACGCTGTTGTTTTAGGTAGTGTGAAAGTGATTCCTTCGGAAATTTTCGCCGATAATTCCGTTTTGGAATTGCTTATTTATGTCAATGGGCAAAAACTTGAGCCTACAGTGCCTATTATTCCTGTTCCTTTTTCTTACAAAGCCATGACCGTTGAAAAGAATGCGGTTGGAAAAGAGCAAATCAAAAACGGGGCAATTCATACGATTCATTTGGCAGATGGAGCTATTACGAAAGATATTTTGAAGGAAGCCTCCGTTACCAGTTTGGCGATTGAGGACGCTACGATTGAAGGAATAGATATAAAAGGAAAAAATTTTGATGGACTTTTGGGGACAAATGAACGAGGCGAGGTGAATTGGTTGGATTTTGCGACTGTAAGCCGTCTGCTTTTCGCTTCGGCAAACCTAAACGACCCACTGGCTGAAGGAAAAATTTGGGTGGGAAATGCTACAGGTTTGGCGCGAGAACAAACGATCACAGGCGATATAGGTGTGAATAATATAGGTTTTGTAACCATTACCAACGATGCAATTAATTCAATAAAAATCAAAGATAATACAATTTTGCCTGCAGATTTGGCTTTGGCAACTGCAAATAGTATTTTGGCAACAGACCTTACAGGCAAACCTTTTTGGGAAACTCGATCCAGCTTTGCAACCGCTATTGCCAATAATTTTGTGCAAACAAACGGCACAAGTCCCATGACCGCCAACTGGAATGTGGGCAATTATGGTTTTAGCAATGTAAGTTTTGTTAATTCTAACCAACTCTATACCAATACTTTACAGTTTGTTTCAGGTTCGGGATTGGTCAATTTTATCTCTACTTCAGTGAGTTCGGCTTCGTTACATTCGCAATTACCGACTGCCAAAGCGGTTTATGATTTTGTAAGTGCAAGCTATACGCCTGTCAATTTTTCGAGTGTTTCGACCTATATTGACAACGGCTTCACAAGCGTAGCCAACTACACAACAAACACCTCAACAACGCTAAGCAACGGTTTTACCAGCATTTCGACTTACACCACCAATACGCAAAATCTTCAAAATCAGGGTTTTACCAGTGTCGGGC
>JAAFHK010000400.1 GCA_013297565.1 Cytophagales bacterium | reverse complement strand
TCAATGGAGATCGCATAGACACCGTAGGCATGGGCGAATGCTGTCCGCTTACAACCAACGTTACGCCCTTGGGAAGGGCAAAAAACCGCCGAACGGAAATGGTGATTGTGAAATAAGCATGAGGAACGAAAAAAAATTAGGAGTTTAACAAATTCATTAATAACTTGTGCTTTAGAAATCGATAGGCAAAATTATACTCTAATTAAGTTGGTTTTGGACTGTAGCATAGGCTCGTAGCCTGTGCCTACACAGGCTAAAGCCTATGCTACAGAAAAAATTATATGATAGGCGAACTTTTGAGCAAAATATTTAGCGGGGCTTTGGTTGGGTACGTTACGAATGATTTGGCGATCCAAATGCTGTTCCGCAAGCGTTTTGGCATAGGCGGTTTGATCATCAAAACCCGACAGGAATTTATCCAAAACGTAAGCCAATTAGTTGAAAGAGAGATTATTAACGAACAGACTTTGGCAAAGGAACTGGCAAGCGTTTCTAAAAATTTTGGGAAAGCGATCCAAGACCTCATGGCTGATCTGCTCAAAAACCATTTGCCAAATGAATTTCCTACCAATTTTCAGATCGAAAATATACCTGCTCTCGACCAAACTTTTGATCAAACTCGCCAGTATTTTGTCAGGCATATTTCGCCTGCGACCGAAAATCTTATGGCGTTTCTATTGCCTCAAATTGATTTGAAAATTCTTTTTTCCCAAAAACAAAACGCCCATTTTGCCAAAACCATTACGCAAAACCTAAAGGAAACCCTACAAAATACGGATTGGTTAGAAAGCACCTTGCAAAATTTGCATACAGATTTGGCACAGCATACGGCTTCACAATTCATTCCTGAAAATGTATTGGCTATTTTTACCGAAAACTTAGTACAAAGCCTTGACAACCTGCATAGTAGCCTTCAAAATGATTTCAGCCCATCGGTCGATCATACGGTCGAACATATATTGAAAAATTTGCAAATAGAAACCTTAGTAAAAAACCTTTCAGAACAAATTGCAGAAAAAAAATTAGTTGATATGTTGAGTCATGGTGTCGTTCGTGAGGACACGAACAACGGCACTTCAGATTTGTTGAATAGCAAAGTCGTTCGTGAGGAGACGAACAACGGCGTGGGTGAAGCGCCGTTGTCCGTGAGGACACGGACAACTTCAAATCACCGCGCTTTTATCATTCCTTTCCTCGATATTATCCGTTCAGAACAAGGCAGAAAAATATTGGAAGAGTTTGCCAGATTCCTTCTCGATGCCCTCCAGAAAGAACACACGACCATTTATGCCTTGCTTTCTGAAGACTTGACTTGGAATTTTGAGCAGTTTTTGCGTCGCAAATTGCCTATTTTCCTCGAAACCATTATTCAATGGCTTGAAGAAAGAAAATATAAACTCGAAAACCTGATAGACTCGACTTTCCGAAAAAACATCAAATGGAAGCTACAGGACTGGATTTTGGATTGGTTTGTGGGGAGTGTAAGCCAATATGCGAATGCGGTGCGAAAAATAGTGGAGGTGATCGAAGAACACAAGCAGAACCCTGCCGAAACGACCGCTTCGCTAACCAACGAAGTGATTAACTATTTGAGAAACAATACAATAGGCGACATGATCGGGCAGTTTCGCCATGCCCAAACCGAAAAATATTTGGCGGAAATCCTACAAGAAAACCTCATCAAGACGGTCGAAAATTTGAAAGAAAGCGATTTGGAAGCCTTTTTTGAGAAAAAAATTGGCGAATTGGTCAAAACCACAGATCTCGAAAAGTTTTTACAAAAACTGGTGAGGGATTTGGTAGAAAAAGAATTGAAACAAAACTTTCTTTATTCGCCTAAAATCAGCCGTTTGGCGCAAGTCCAGACTCGCAGTTTTTTAGACCATTTGCCGACACAGAAAATAGGCGATTTGATAACAGAAAAGGCATTTCGAGGGTTTGCGCAGCGCCAAGCGTTCGATCTTTTGATTTTGTTCGAAACGCAGGAAACCAATATGGCGGATTATGTTTCGCAAACACTTCAAAACCAGTTTGATACCTATTCTTTGACCCAATTATTGAACAGCTCGACTGTGGGACAACTCAACGGCTTGGTGATTGAGCGCTTCGACCAGATTTTGGAAAAACAATACAACAGCCTCAAAACCAAACCTTTACAAAATTATGTATTGGCTTTGCAAAATTGGCAAACGGACTTTTCTGTGGCTCTGCACGGCGGAATCGAACAAAATTTGGCAGTTCTGGTACAAGGGCGTGTAGCGCAGGTGGTTACGAATAGCATGAACAAGATGTCGGAGGAAAAACTCCTCGATGTGGTCGAAAAATTTATGGGCAAAGAACTTCGCCCAATTACGGTTTTTGGGGCAGTTTTGGGCGGTTTGGCGGGCTTAGGCTTGGCGTTTGTGCCGCTTGGCGATACTTTTTCGCTAACGGGTGCTTTGGCGGCGGCGGCGGCATACGGCATTGCGGGTTACGGCACAAATTGGCTGGCGATCAAAATGATTTTCAGACCTTACGAAGCCAAATATTTACTACCCAAAAAACAAGTCAAATTGCCTTTTACGCCCAGCGTAGTTGCCAAAAATAAACCCAAATTTGCCCTAAATATGGGAACTTTTGTGGTAAATGGTTTGCTCAACCCCATTTCTTTACAGGAAACTTTTTCCCAAAAAAAGGCGCTTTTGGGCGAAAATGTAAGAAAAACGATTTCCGAAAATAACTACGAATTATTATATAGTTTATTGGAAAAACACAAAGAAAGCCTTGCTGGAAAAACAAGCCAAACCTTGATCAAAGGGCTGACCGAAAACCTCGATTTGCTGACTACCGAACTCGAAACATGGGCAGAAAATAACCGAAAATATAAACCTGAAAACCTTGCGACCGATATAGCCGAAAACCAACTTGATGAGTTTTTGAAGGCGGAAAAAATACAAAAAATAGTCCAAAATGAATTGGAAAAGCAAGTTTTGGCTTTGGCAGAAAACCCAAAAAGCCTCGCCGAATGGTTGCCTGCGAACTTTAAGCAAAATGTATATGATGAAATTGGGAAAATAATCAAGGAGCAATTAGGTTTGTTATTGGAAAAAATAGGCAATCGTGAAAAATTAAGCCATTTTATCGAGGGTTTCGATCCGCTTTTGCAAAACTATGTTAGCAAAAATTTGTCGGCTTTTTTGAACGAAAATTCGAAAGAAAACCTTAAGCAAACGGTTTATGAATTATTGGAAAAAAACCTGATTGATAGCAAGTTACGTCAAACGATTTTTGATTTTATTGATGAAAAACTGGGACAAGAACTTGCCCCCGATAAGGAGGTAAAGGATTTGCTAAATGGGAATCTGTTGCGGTTGGTGGGTGAAAATTTGGATTTTTTGGTTGGAAAAATGATCGGTTTGGGTTTGGATTGGTTGCGGGGAAACAAGGAGTTGCTTGCCGATCAGATTTACGAAAAAGCCTACGAAAGCAGTAAAACGGTGGTTTTGTACAAATCTACGATCAAAGATACCGTTGTGGAGTTGGCGGACAAGGGAATCCCCGATTTTTTCCAGAAAGAAACCGCAAGTTTGAAAAACCTCATTGGCAAGGGTGTGGAGGAGATTGGGACAAGCAAAATTGGTGAGTTGCGGATCAATATTGATAAAAATTACCTCAAAAATTGGATTGATAAATTCCTGCATCAGTACGAATTACGCAAAACGCTACTGCACATTACCGAACAAATTTTGGAAGAATTTTATAAAATTCCTTTGCAAACTTTTTTACAAATGCTTGGTATTCAGTCGGTTAAAGATGTAGAAAAACTGTTAGATTCTGAAGTTGGGCTTTTGATTTGGCATCTGAACACTCAAGGCAAGGCACAAAGCGAAACTATAGTGGCGCAGTTAAGCGTGCTTTTGGTAAGTGTGTTGGAAAACCGTTTGGCGAATACGCAAGTCAAAAATTTGTTGGCGGGAATCGAGGAAAGTGAATGGAAAAAGATGGCGGGGCAATGGGTTTCGTGGCTTTGGGCGGCGGAAAGTTTTGGGACACAAAGAAAAATTTTACTACGAAGCTTCTTTAAAACCCTGAAAAGCAAACCTTTAGACGAGCTGGCGGATTGGGAAACTT